>JBILEG010000461.1:0-3171 GCA_044352225.1 Pseudomonadales bacterium
CGACGGCGTGGATGCGCGGGCCGTGCCTTTCTCGCACATTCCCGAAGCCGCACGTGCGGAATTCCCGGTGGCCGTGATCGGTGCGGGCATGTCGGGAATCCTCGCGGGCATCCGCCTGGGCGAAGCGGGCATCCCCTACGTGATCATCGAGAAAAACGCGGGCGTCGGCGGCACCTGGTACGAGAACCGCTACCCCGGCTGCCGCGTGGACGTGGGCAACCATTTCTATTGCTACTCCTTCGAGCCGAACAACGACTGGACGGAGTTCTTCGCACGGCAGCCCGAGCTGCAGCGCTACTTCGACGCCACCGCCCGCAAATACCGCGTCACGGCGAATGTGCGCTTCGAGACCGAGATGGCGTCAGCTGCCTGGCAGGAAGAGAGCGGCACCTGGAAACTGCAACTGCGCGCCAAAGACGGCAGCGAGCAGACGCTCGAGGTGCGCGCGCTGATCAGCAGCGTGGGCCAGCTGAACCGCCCGAAGCTGCCGGACATCGAAGGCATGGCCACTTTCCGCGGCCCCGCTTTCCACTCCGCGCGCTGGGATACGGGCGTGGACATCGCCGGCAAGCATGTGGCTGTGGTCGGCACGGGTGCCAGCGCCTTCCAGATCGTGCCCGAGATCGCGAAGACCGCTGCGCAGGTGTCGGTCTTCCAACGCTCGAAGCAATGGATGTTCCCCAACCCCGAGTACCACCGTGCCGTCGGCGAGGGCGCACGCTGGTGTTTTCGGCATCTGCCGTACTACGGCCGCTGGTACCGCTTTCTTCTCTTCTGGCCCGCCACCGACGGCCAGTGGGAAGGCACCTTCATCGATCCCGAATGGCCGCACCAGGACCGCTCCGCGAACGCCATCAACGATTTCACCCGCGAGTTCTTCGCCGGCTGGATCCGCGAGCAGTGCGGCGAAGACGAAGCGCTCTTCCAGCGCGTGCTGCCGCGCTACCCGCCGCTCGCCAAACGCACGCTGCAGGACAACGGCTCGTGGCTGCGGACGCTGCGCCAGCCGCACGTGGAGCTGATCGACGAGGCAGTGACCCGCATGGACGAAACCGGCCTTGCCACGGCATCCGGACGGCACGTGGACGCAGACGTGGTGGTCTATGCCACCGGCTTCCACGCAAGCCGCTTTCTCTGGCCGATGGACATCCGTGGCCGTGATGGCGTGACGCTGGCCGAGCGCTGGGGCGATGACCCGGAGGCCTATCTGGGCATCACCGTTCCCGGTTTCCCGAATTTCTTCGTGATGTACGGGCCGGGCACCAATCTGGCGGCGAGCGGCAGCCTGATCTTCCACGGCGAATGCCAGGCGCGTTACATCATGGGCTGCTTGCGCGTGCTGCTCGAGCAGGGCGCCGCCAGCATGGAGGTGAACCCCGAGGCGAGCGCCTCTTATGCGCACGAGCTCAAGCACATGCTCGCGCGCACGATCTGGTCACACCCCGCGGTGAAAAACAGCTGGTACCGCAACAGCCAGGGCAAGGTGACCGTGCTCTCGCCGTGGAAGCTCCTCGATTACTGGCGCTGGACGCGCGAGCCGAAGGTGGAGGATTACAGGGTGGGGTGAGGGCCTCGTGTCTCGAGGGCCTTGTGCTCTGTCGTTGATGCGCCCTCGGCTGCGGTGTTACTTTGGTAGCACCTCTGGGAGGAGACGATCATGCCCGCGACCACGACCCTCAAACTCCCTGCTGAATTGAAAGAGCGCATCACCCCGCTCGCCGAATCAGCGGGCAAGTCGCCGCATGCCTGGATGGTCGAGGCGCTGGAGCAGCAAGCTGTCGCCGCAGAAAAGCGCCATGCGTTCGTAGGGGCCGCACTCGCCGCGAGAGCGGAAGTGGCCGAGACGGGTCTCGTGTACCGGGCAGAGGACGTACACGCCTACCTGAGCGCCAAGGCCGGGGGTGCAAAGCCCCGTCGGCCCAAACCCGTCAGACAATGATACGAACCGACCAATGACGAGCGTCGCTTATGCGCGGGCGGCGCTCGGTGATCTTGAGCAGCTTACGGACTTCCTGCTCGGAATCGATTCCGAGGCAGCGATCGATACCGTGGGGTTGGTGCGAGGTGCCATCGAGATCCTCCGCCTGCACCCGCTGATCGGCCGCCCTGCAGAGGCGGGGCTGCGCGAATTGGTGATTTCGAGAGGGCGCAGCGGCTACCTCGCGCTGTATGACTACGACCCGTTGCGCGATCGGGTGACGGTGCTGGCTGTACGCCATCAGCGCGAGGCGGGATACGCGAGTCCTGATGGATGAGTCTCAGTCCTTTGCTGCACCCCTGCTCTCCTCCCTTACCCCCCTGAACTCCGAATGCTTGCTCCACTCCGGCCAATCACCGGAATCCGCCACCGCCCGTCCGGTACGGAAAAACACACCCGGGTCCTCCAGCGCGCCATCGAGCCGGCAAGTCGTCGCTTCGTTCATCAGCAGGGCCGAGAACGCGCGCCGCAGCATCGATCTCCGCGGGGCTGATAGCCTCGTCGCATGGTGTGCAAGCGCATCGCGCCTACGGGTTCCCGCATCGCGCGCAAAACCTGCCGCACGCAGAACGAGTGGGAAGAAATGGCTCGTCGGGCCCGAGACACGGTCGATACCGCTCAGCGCCGTGGTGCATCCCAGTCGGTGGAGCCCGGGGAATGATGCGTCTCAGAGCATCCGGCGCAGCGGCTCGGCGAGCAGTGCGCCGGCCATGCAGCCGAGCATCACCAGCGCACCCAGCCACGTGAATTGCGCCAGCTCCTGCACCACGCGCAGGAGCGGCAGCACGGGGAATTGGGCCGCCACCACCGCAGAGGAGGCCGCGGCGGCGCCGTAGAGAATCCAGTCGTGACGCTGCTCGCGCCGCTCGCGCGGGGGCAGTGCCTGCATCACGCGCAGCGTGAAGCCCGCATCGGGCAGGGGCTCTTCGGCCTCGTGCAGCGCGTGGTCCAGCCAGTCTTTTTCATGCATGGGAAAAGCCCTCCTGCCACTGCCCCAGCAGCTCCTGCAGCCGCTGGCGACCACGCAGCACGTGCGTCTTCACCGTCCCGACGGGGATGCCCATTATGTCGGCGATCTCCGGGTGCGAGAACCCGCGTTGCAACGAGAAATGCACCGCATCGCGCTGCGCGGGCGAGAGCCGCTGCATCGCGGCGTCGAAGTCCTGCATGAACTCGCGCCCCTCGTGGTCGTC
>JBILEG010000463.1:0-3166 GCA_044352225.1 Pseudomonadales bacterium
CACCACAGCGTGCAGGCACTCGTCGAGGATCTGGCACCGGAGCGTGATGCCATGAGCCGCAACTTCCGCGATCCCTTGTGGCGGTTCCAGTACGCCTACCGGTTCTGAGGCAAGGAAGCGCGCTCAGGGCAGGAGCTGGCACTCCGGCACCAGACCTTGCGCGAGAGTCGTGCTGCGCGAGGTGTCACCGGCCCTGCGCGCGATGGCGGTGATCTGGGCCAGCGCACGCTGGCGGTAGAGGTTGCCCTCGCCCCACCGCAGGGTGATCACTTCGAGTGCCGCGTCGAGATCGGTTGAGGCAGCGGTAGCGGCGCAGAACGCACGCGTGATCTCAGCCTGCCTCGTGCGCCAGTGACTGGCTCCGTATTCCGCAACGCTCGCTGCCACAGCCTCCACCGCACGATCCGATCCCTCGGCTCCACGGCCGGTCGCACAGAGAAGATCGGCCAGATTGCTGGCGATGGGGCCCGACATGCGATGGCGGTGTTCGACCGCGATCTGCAAGCCCTCGCGCAGCGCCGTCTCTGCTTCAGTCGTGGCCCCGCGGCCCAGGCGCGCAAGCGCGAGGCTGTTCAGGCTGTAGGTCAGATCGTCAAAGTTCTGTTCGCGGGCCGCACGGTCGATCGCCACGGAGCGCAGGAGCAAGGGCTCCGCATCGGCAAATCGGCAGTCCTCGAGTTTGACCAAGGCCAGGTTGGTCAGGAAAGTCCCGACCTCCGGATGCGTCGGGCCATAGATACGCTCGCCGATTGCCAGTGCCCTGATCCAGCGCTGCTCCGCATCGCGCGAGCGACCCGCCTGATAGAGCGCGACACCGAGTTGGTCGAGTACCGAGAGCGTATAGCGGTGGTCTTCCCCGTGGTGCTTCAGCAGGAGGTCGAACGCCTCCTCCAGCCCCGGTATGGCGGCTTCGGCCTCGCCCGCATAGCTCAGGATCGCTGCGGACCCCTGCAGCGCCCGTGCGCGCTGGATCGCGTCGTCAACGCCACCTTGCGAGAGCACGGCCAGCGCCGCTTGGTAGTGTTCCCGCGCGGGAGCGTCTTTTCCTTCGTAGAAGTCCAGGTCCCCCAGCAGGTTGCGCCGCTTGGCCTCACGGCGGGCGTAGTCTGGCAAGCGGGTATCAGGCGTTCCGATCTTGGCGAGGGCAGCACGGGCCGAGGGGTAGTCCCCCCGCCGCAGCTGCAACTCGCCCAACTCCCACAGCAGATCGAAGCGCTGCGCCGCCTCTTCCGAGCCCGGGTCAGCGACCTCGACGAAACGGTCGGAGCGGGCCAGCAATTCCTCGGCGCGCGGGTACAAGCCAAGATAGGAGTAGACCGTGCCCATGGTGCCCAGCAAACGCGCCTTGATCAGCGGCCGAGCGAACTCGGCGTGCTCGATCCTGTTGACACCCCGATCAAGCACCTCGCGCGCCGTGATGCTGTTGCCCCGTGACTCCGAGGGATCCGACACCTCGAAGAGCGAGACCATGAAGTCGCTGGTCTGACGCGCGGTTTGCGCCTCGAGTTCGGCCCTCGCCTGCGCTACGCGTGCGGCGTCGCGAGCCACCGTGGCCTGCCAGGCAAGGACGGCGAAGACCGCGGACAGAACCAGAGACACAGCTCCGAACAGCACCCAGCGCTGCTGCTGTCGGCGCAGTTCACGCTGGCGCAGTGTGTCGAAGGGAACCCCGAGCAGCCCCGCAGCCAGCTTGAGGAAGGCCGTATCGCGGCCGTCTGCGTGCTTGCGCGCATCGGGGGCTGCCGGCTCCACCACGGGGCCATCAGGATCATCGACGTCCTGCAGGATCAGCGCGGGCGGAAAGCAGGCAGAGGCCTCCGACCGACGGGGGTCTGCCAGTGGATCGCCGTCGACGATGAAGGCAAAGACGGGGCGCTCCGGGAAGCGGGAGCGGAAAAAGCGGATCTCGTCGTTCACCCAGCGCGAGGCAACGGCCGCCGGCGAGCAGGCGACAATCAGCGCGGCCGAGGCGCCGAGGGCAGCCTCGATGCTGTCCGAGAGTCGGGCAGCAGCGGCGAATTCATCCCTGTCGCGGTAGACCGGCGTGAGGCGCTCCGGCACACCGGTGGCCCGCAGCGAGCGCGGTATGCGGTAGGTTTCCAGACGGCGATGCAGCCACTTTACGGCCGCGGTATCGCGGTGGCTGTAGCTGATGAAGGCCTTGTAGCGCATGGGCTCGGACATGCGCCGATGCTACACCGGCCAGATGCCGGCGCTCACCCTGCAGGCGGCAGACGCTCAGCCGAGGCGCGAACGCCTGCGACGGGCAGCGCCGAGTGCAGCCAGAGCGATGCCGAGCATCCCCAGCGTTCCTGGCAAGGGGACCTCGGAAACGCCGCCGCCACCACCGCCGCCATCGCCCTCTCCGCGGCAGTCGCCGAGTTCTCCCGCGGCCTTCACACCCGTGAAGGCCGTGGCATCGGCATTGAAGCAGAGGAAATTCGAAACGAAGCCACTGGTGGCTCCACCCGCCACATTGGTGGTGCCCGACCGCAGGTAGCTGGTGGTATCCGACACGGGGAGGTTGGTTTCATCAAGATCACCCGAGCTGTTCTTGGTGGCCTGCACGGGCCCGACGAGCGAGGCGATGATGGCATCCGTGAAGTACCAGATTTCCCACTGGTAGCCGAAGCGGTCGTCCGAGACACCCTGGAACCCGAAGCTCAGCGCGAAGAGGTTCTCCTCGGTGAAGAAACTGTAACGCTTGGCATAGATTTCCTCGGATGGGCCGAGGAGCGCGAGCAGCTCCGGCTCGGCGCGCGACAACTCGAAGCTGGCAGCTCCGGCCAGCGCCAACTGGCAGCCAGAGAAATCTCCCGTCCCGGCATCCCAGATCGGATCGTAGCCTGCGAGGGTGAAGGCACCGAGCGTGACCTGATTGCCGGAGACGGCACCCGGCAGACCGGCGCTGTCGCAGTCGGAACCCGTGTAGTCGGACCAGCCGCCAAGGTCGACCCGCTTGCTGCGTTGCGCCTCGGCCTGCGGTGCGCCGAGCAGCAGCATGGCTGCGATGACACAGAAGGAACTCAGGAATCGGCGCACAGTGTTCACGGTGGAGCCTGCTCGTTAACGGATTTTCAAACTCAAAAGCAAAATCGACACCTGAAATCACAAGCCTTTGAATTGCAAAGCCCAACGATCGTCGACCAATGACTCCGGCCGGTTT
>JBILEG010000464.1:0-3151 GCA_044352225.1 Pseudomonadales bacterium
CCGCCGCCATGAGCCTGGACGAGGCGCTGAATCTGGTGGAGGAAGGACTGGATCTGCGCGTGGTGCTCGTGATGGACGTTTCACACGGCGCCGACGTGGTGCTGGGGCAACCCGGTGTCTCGACGCTCCAGGATTTGCGTCACAAACGCGTGGGCGTCGAAACCAGCGCGCTGGGCGCCGTGATGCTGCAGGCCTGCCTCGAGGCCGCGGGTCTGCGGCCCGATGAGCTGCGCATCGTCGACATGGGCATAGACCGTCACGCCAGCGCCTTTCGCGAAGGCGAGGTCGATGCCGTGGTCACCTTCGAACCGGTACGCAGCGAGTTGCTGCGCGAGGGTGCCACGCTGCTTTTCGACAGCAGCATGGCACCCGGGCGCATCGTCGATGTGCTCGTCGTCACCACCGAGACGCTGGAGCGCAACCCGGAACCCGTCCGCCAACTCGTCGAAGGGCATTTCAAGGCCATCGACTACCTGCGCGCCGAGCCCCTGCGCGCCGCCACCATCATGCGGCCACGCCAGCAACTGCCACCGGAGGAGATCGTGAAGGCCTTCGAGGGCGTGCGCATACCGGATGTCAGTGAAAACCATCGCCTTCTGAGCGCTGCCTCGGGCCCCCCCGAGCTGGAGTCGAACGCAGACCGGCTGATGCGGCTGATGGTCGAGCACCGCTTGCTGCGCGAGCCCGTGAGCGTGCGCGGACTGGCCGACGGCAGGTTTCTGCCCGCACCATGAACCGGACGATACACAGCCGCCCCCTGCGCCGAACGCTGCTCATCGCCGTCGCCGGCATCCTTGCGCTCGCGTTGCTCGCAGACCGCATCTACGAGTACGCCGTGGTGTTCCCGCGGCAAATCGAACAGCAGTACACGGAACACCTGCAAGGGCAGGCCTTCGCGCTCGGCCGGGATTTCTCTGCCATGCTGCTGGCGCGCGACATCGCCTCGCTGCGTCTTGCCGTGTCTTCGCATGCGACCAACACCACCATCAGCCGCCTGCTGGTCACGGACGAGTCCGGCATCGTCATCGCCTCGACACAACCCGGCGACGAGGGCCAGCGGCTCGGCAGCGTGCTGCCCTTTTTCAGCTCGCTTGACTTCAACGAGGCGCAGGGGCGTAACCGGCTGGTCACCCGGCTCGGCATCAACCGCATGAGCATTGCGGGTTATGCGCCCGTGCAGCTGCCGCCGAAGTCCGACGAGCTGCGCGCGGCGCGGCGCGGCGTGCTCTTCATGGAGCTCGACCTGCGGGCTCTGAAGGCCGCGAGCTGGAGCAACCTGCTCAGAACCGACTCCCTGTTGCGCTGGGCAGCCGCCTGCCTGCTGGCCGGGGTGCTCATCCACTTCGTGCTGCGCGCGCAACTCTTCGCGCCACTGGAGCATCTGCAGGCGGTCACGACGCGCTTCGGCAAGGGTGATGGCGCAGCACGCTCGCGGCTCGAGGGTAAGGGCGAACTGGCGCACCTCGGCGCAGTGTTCAACGAGATGCACGACCGCATGGCGGCAGACCGGGCGCGGCTCGCAGGGCAGGAGGCGCTGTACCGCTCCATCACCGACAACGGACACTCGCTGATCTGGTTGTCGGGCCCGGACGGGGCCATGCACTACTTCAACAAACCCTGGCTGGAATTCACCGGACGGACGCTGACCGAGGAACAGGGTGCAGGCTGGATCGCGAACCTGCATCCGGACGATGCACAAGCCTGCCGGGAGGCTTGCGCACGGGCCACCACCAGCCGGGAGTTCCTCAGCCTGCTGTGCCGCCTGCGGCGTCACGACGGCGCCTTCCGCTGGATACTCTTCGAGGGCACGCCACGCTTCGATCCAGACGGGCATTTTCTCGGCCATGTGGGCCACTGCCTCGACATCACGGAGCGCAAGCAGGCCGAGGAGGAGATCCTCGACCAGCACGAGCGCCTGGAGATGACCGTCACCCACCGCACGCACGAACTGGCGCAGGCGCGGGATGCCGCACAGGCGGCAAACCGCGCCAAGACGATCTTCCTGGCCAACATGAGCCACGAGATGCACACGCCGCTGAACGCCATCATCGGCATGACCGAGCTGGTGCGGCAGAAAGTCCTGGACGATCGCCAGCGCACGCAACTCGGCCGCGTGACGCAGGCCTCGCGCCACCTGCTCGGCATCATCGACGACGTGCTCGACATGGCCCGTCTCGAGACCGAGCAGCTGCATCTCTGCCTCGACACACTGGTGCTGGGCCCCTTGCTCGGGCAGGTGACGGACATGATCTCGGCCGACCTGGCCACGAAGGGGCTGCGCCTGCAGACGCAGTGGAGCAGTGCGCTCGCCGGGCGCGCCTTCACGGGCGATGCGCGCAGGCTCTCGCAGGTGCTGCTCCAACTGCTGGGCAACGCCATCAAATTCACCAACAGCGGCACCATCACGCTGCGCGCAGCGATAGCGGAAGAAAGCTCTCAGGAGGCCTTGCTGCGTTTCGAGATCGAGGACACCGGCATCGGGATCGCACCGCAGGATATTGCGCGACTCTTCGCCGCCTTCGAGCAGGTCGACGGATCCGCCACGCGGCGTCACGGAGGCATGGGGCTGGGTCTCGCGCTCGGCAAGAGCCTCGTGCAGCGGATGGGCGGCGAGATGGGCGCGCAGAGCACGCCAGGCGAGGGCAGCACCTTCTGGTTCACGGTGCGGCTGCCCGTGGCCGAAGGCGATGCCGGACTCGCGGCGGAAGGCAGCACTGCCGCGCCGCGTGGAACGATCCCGGACGGGCGGGCAGCGCCGGCCCCGGAGGACGGGGATCTGGAGGAGGTCTGCGACCAGTTGGCTCTTCTGCTCAGCCAATGGAACTACGGCGCATCGGAAGTGCTGTCGACGCACGCCGCACTGCTCTCACGCGGCCTGGGAGAGCACTACCCCGGACTGGTCAAGGCGCTCTCGGAATACGATTTCACGGCGGCACGGGAACGTCTGGTTACCGCCCGCAAGGCTCGCCGGAGGGCAGGCGCCTGAGCGCTGCTCAGCAGGCGCCCGGGTTGTCTCCGCAGGCCTGGTTGATCAGCGTCTGGATGTTCGAAATCCGCCCGCTGCCCGCGGGGAACGCGGTGTTGAAGCCGAAACGCGAGGCGCCCTGCAGTTTCACCACGCCGTCGGTGTAACCCCAACTGGTGGTGCCCA
>JBILEG010000465.1:0-3147 GCA_044352225.1 Pseudomonadales bacterium
AGCTGGCAGACCGGTGGGCCGTGCGCTTCGTGCTGCTGGTGCTGGGAACGGCAGCGCTCACGGGTCTCTACTGGCTGCAAGTGGACGCGCAGCGCGCGCTGCCGGTGGTGTTGTCGGTTCTGGTGGTCAGCTGCCCCTGCGCGCTCTCGCTCGCCACGCCCGCCGCACTTGCCGCAGCCACCGCACAGCTGCGCGAACGCGGATTCCTGGTCACGCGCGCTCACGCCATCGACGCGCTCTCGACGGCAACGCTCGCGATCTTCGACAAGACCGGGACTCTCACGGGAAACCGCCTCGCGATCGAGGAGATCATGGTGCTCGCAGAGCACGATACGGAGCGCTGCCATACGCTCGCGGCCTCCATCGAGTCGCGATCACGACACCCGGTTGCCAGTGCCTTCGCAGGCGCCCGCACGCTGCCGGTGACAGGATTCCGTGACGCGCCGGGACTCGGCGTCGAGGGCATCGTCGAGGGGCAGCGCTACCGCGTCGGGCTCGCGTCTTTTGCCGCCCCGCTTGCCGGCATCGAGCCCCCCCCGGCCGGGCGCTGGGTGCTGCTCGGTGACGGCGGTGCGCGCGCACTTGCCTGGTTCCGGCTCGCGGATCGGCTGCGGCCCGAAGCGGCCGCTGCGCTGCAGGCCCTGCGCGAACTGGGGCTCGACATCGCACTGCTGAGCGGCGATGCACCCGGTGAGGTCGGGCGTGTGGCCAGCAGCCTCGGCATCACGCGCTGGCGCGGCGCGTGCTCCGCTGCAGACAAGCTCGCAGCACTGCGCGACACGGGCCACGCAACCGCAAGCACGCTGATGGTGGGCGACGGATTGAACGACACGGCCGCGCTCACCGGTGCGGGCGTGTCGGTGGCCGTGGCGGGCGCGACGGATTTCACGCGGACACAGGCGGATTGCCTCTTGCTGGGCAGCGACATCAGGCGTATCGCAGAGGCCATCACCGTGGCACGCCGCGCGCGCCGCGTGATCCGGCAGAATCTGGCGTGGGCCATGCTCTACAACCTCGTCGCCATTCCGCTGGCCGCCGCCGGATGGGTGGCGCCGTGGCTCGCCGCAGTAGGCATGTCCGCGAGCTCCCTTGTGGTCGTTGCCAATGCTCTCCGGCTGCGCAAGCATGCCGCGGGTTCGCGCTGAACGGAGTGGCGTCATGGAAAGCCTGTATGTGCTCATCCCCGTGACGCTGGTGCTGTTGGGGATCGCGCTCGCGGCGTGGCTGTGGTCAGTCGGGAGTGGACAGTTCGACGATCTGGACAAGGCTGCCAACAGCATCCTCTTCGAAGACGAAACACCGGCGAAGCTGCCCGAAACTCCGGCTGAGGGCGCGCGGGATCAGGACGCATCATGAACACCGCGCTGGGCACCGCGTGGTTGATCGGTCTCTTCGGCAGTGTGCATTGCATCGGCATGTGCGGAGGTTTGAGCGCGGCGCTGGCCTTCGCGATGCCTTCCGGTGTGCGCCCCGCGCGCAAACTCTCGCTGCTGGCGCTGATGGGCGCGGGCCGGGTCACGAGTTATGCGGCGCTGGGAGCACTTGGCGGCGCGCTGTTGCCTTCTGCGGGCGCGGGTGGAGGGGTCGCTCGGATCGTGGCCGGAGTGCTGCTCGTGCTGATGGGGCTGTCGATTGGCGGCTGGCACGCAGCGCTCGCACCGCTTGAGCGTGCAGGCCACCGCACCTGGCAACGCATAGGGCCGCGCGCACTCAGGATCGCGCGACTCGACAGCACCGCAGGCGCTCTTCTCGCAGGAATTGCGTGGGGTTGGCTGCCCTGTGGCCTCGTCTACAGCACTCTCGCATGGGCCTCAAGCGGCGGCGAAGCATTGCGCAGCGCCTCGCTGATGATGGCTTTCGGCATGGGAACCCTGCCGGCGGTGATGAGCAGCGGCGCGCTCGCGGCGCGATTGCGCACGGTGCTGCAGCGACGCGGCCTCAGGATGGCCATCGCGCTGCTCATAGCGGGCTTCGGTATATGGACGTTGTCTGTGCCGCTCATGCATATGCATCAGGGCGCACATCACTCGCCGGCCATGCACACGCAGAACGCCGGGCCCCCGCACCATGACGGACACGGGGGCGCCGGGCATCAGAATCGGTAGCCAAGCCCCACGGTATACACCCAGGGGTTGATGTCCACGTCTACGCCGACCTTGCCGAGTGCGGTGTCGAGGCTGGCCTTGGTGTCGATGCCAAGGTAGTAAACGCCCGCATGCAAAGACCAGCAGTCGTTCAGCATGTAATCGAAACCGGCACGTGCCGCGAGCCCCCAGGAATCGTCGAGCTCCAGATTGCGTGCACCGAGCGCAGCCTGCGCGGCACCGCTGGTGTCTTCCTGGAAGAAGATCGTGTAGTTGATACCCGCGCCGACGAAGGGCTGGAACGCCACACCCGATTCCATCGGATACCAGAGCACGGTCAACGTGGGCGGGAGGTGTTTCACGCTGCCGACTTCCACGTCGGAGAGCCCGAGCCCCAGGCCCGCCAAACCCTTGCTGTCGACGCTGTGCTCGAACGGCGTGGCGGCCAGCAACTCGACGCCCACATGCTCGTTCGCCATCCATGTCACGTTGAGGAGCAGTTGCGTGTTGTCATCGACTTCCACGCCCGTGCCTGCGAGCTGCGCGCCTGCAAGATCGAGGTTACTGCTGTCGTCATTGGGCGCCACCATCACCGCGCCACCGCGCACGATCCAGTCACCGGCCTCATAGGCGGAGGCGCCCGCCGACGCCAGCAGTGCAGCCGCCAACAGGCTCATACGGTGGATGTTTCGCATCTGTCATCTCCTGCCACGGGACATTCCGTGGAGTCGACTGTAGGCGGCGCACGCACGCGCACCTTTGATCCGCATCAATGCCCGCACCGCACGGGCGAGCGGCACGCCCGAGGATTGACTCAGGTCAAGGAGCACGAGGTCCCGGCTCGTAGACTCGCGCCATGAAACACGCCGAACGCCAGCCTCCGCCGACCGTTTCCGCGATATCACCGCAGGGCGTCCGGCTACCCGTCTGGGACGGCGAATTGCTGCGCAAGTACGACGTTCCCGGTCCGCGCTACACCTCCTATCCGACGGCGCTGCAGTTCAGCGACGCCTTCGACGACCGGGCCTGGGAGAGCTACCTGCGCGAGCGACCGCCGACAATC
>JBILEG010000466.1:0-3144 GCA_044352225.1 Pseudomonadales bacterium
GGCTGAAGCGGATGCACCGCGCGGAACTCGCCCGCCTCATCCGTCGCAGCGGCCTCTTCGATGCCGCGTGGTATCTGGAGACCAACGCCGACGTCAGTGCCTCCGGCGTTGATCCGCTCCTGCACTACGTCCGCTTCGGGGACCGGGAAGGGCGCCAGCCCATGCCCTTTTTCGATCCCACGTTCTATCGCGCAAGCGCGGGTGGACGTGTCGGGGTGCACAACGCGCTGGTGCATTACCTCTGCGAGGGACGCTTCCGCCGTGCCTCGCCCAGCCCCTGGTTCGACGTGGCCTTCTACCTCTCGCAGAACCGGGATGTCGCCCGGTCAGGCGAGGAGCCGCTGCTGCACTACCTGCTGGAGGGCGGTGCGGCGGGGCGCTCGCCCTGCCGGCAATTCGATGCCGCGTACTACCTCCGCAACAACCCTGATGTAGCGGCTTCGGGCGTGGACCCGCTGAGGCATTACCTGGCCTACGGCCGCATGGAAGGCAGGGCCGTCACGGCACACGGGGAAGAGGCAGAGCAGTTTGCCGTGCCCGCGCTCGGGGAAGAGATACCGGAAGAATGGGATCCGGCCGCACTTGCCCCGCGGGGCGGCGAACCCCGGGTGGACGTGGTGATCCCGGTGTACAAGGGGCGCAACGAGAGCCTGCGCTGCATACGCAGTGTGCTCTCCTCACGCAATACCACGCCCTTCGAACTGGTGGTGATCGACGATGCCTCGCCCGATGCGGAGCTCTCCGCCGCGCTGGAGGGGCTCGCTGCGCGCGGCGCCTTCACGCTGATCCGGAACGCGCAGAACCTGGGCTTCGTGGGCACCGCCAACCTCGGCATGCGGCTGCACCCCGAGCGCGACGTCGTGCTGCTGAACGCCGACACCGAGGTCTACGCCGACTGGCTCGACCGCCTGAGGAGCTGCGCGTGTCGCGACCCGCGCAACGCCACGGTGACGCCCCTCTCCAACAACGCGACCATCGCGAGCTATCCGCGCACGGACCACGACAACCCCTTCCCGCTCGACATCCCGTACTCGGCGCTCGACGCGCTGGCATCGCGGGTGAACGCGGACATCGCCGTCGAAACCCCGACCGGCATCGGCTTCTGCATGTACCTGCGCCGCGCGTGCCTCGAGGAGATCGGGCTCTTCGACGAGGAGGCTTTCGGCAAGGGCTATGGTGAGGAAAACGACCTCTGCCAGCGTGCCGCGGCAGCGGGCTGGCGCAACCTGATCACGGCCGAGGTGTTCGTGCACCACCTGGGCAGCGTGTCCTTCCAGGGCGAGCGCGGCAAACGCGTTGCCGACGCCATGCGCCAGATGGCCGTGCGCCATCCCGGATACCACGCCGCAGTGCGGGCCTTCATCGCCGCGGACCCGCTCGGGCCTGCCCGCACACGGCTCGACTGGGCCCGACTCGCGCTGAAATCGCGCCGAACCAACACGCTGCTCGTGAACCACAACCGCGGGGGCGGCGCCGAGCGTCATCTGCGCGACGAAGCCCGGCGCATGCTGGCTGGCGATACAGGCGTCTTCTTCCTGAGACCGGTGCAGGGAGACGGTGGCATGGTGCGCATCGGCGATCCCTCGGGCATGCACTGGCACAACCTGCCGGACTTCGCACTCGAAGACACCGGCACGCTCGCCGATGCCCTGCGCACGCTGGGCATTGACAGCATCCACGTGCACGGCACCGTGGACTTCGACATGCAGGCACCCGCCCTGCTGGCCGAGCTTGCACAGCGCCTGGGTGCGCGACTGGACGTGGAGGTACACGACTACCAGGCCATCTGCCCGCGCATCAACCTGTCAGACGAGGAGGGCCGCTACTGCGGCGAGCCTGACGAGCGCGGCTGCGACCTCTGCCTTGCCCAGCGCGGCAGCAAGTACCCGGTCAAAAGCATCCGCGAATGGCGGCATGCAAACGCCCGCCTGCTCGAGCGGGCCAACTGCATCTACGTACCCGATCAGGATGTGGCAGACCGGCTCGGCCGCTATCTGCCGGGCCTGGAGTTCGAGGTCGATCCGCACGAGGAATTCCACCCGGAACAACTGCGGATCACCCGCCCGCAGCTGCGCAAGGAGGAGCCGTTGCGGGTGGTGGTCATCGGCGCGATCGGCAAGGTGAAGGGCTACAGCGAGCTGCTCGCCTGTGCCAAAGACGCGCGCGAGAAGCGCCTCCCCATCGAATTCAGCCTGCTCGGGTACAGCATGAACGACGCACGACTGCGTCAGGCGGGGGTGTCGATCAGCGGGCGCTATCTGGAGGACGAGGCGCTGGGGCGCCTGAAGGCACTGGAGCCGCACCTGATCTGGCTGCCGTCGCTGTGGCCCGAAACCTACAGCTACACGCTGTCTCTGGGACTGCTCGCGGGGCGGCCCGTGTGCGCTTTCGATATCGGTGCCATCGCACGGCGTCTGCGCGAACTCGGGCAGGACGAGCACCTGATGCCACTGGAATTGCAGGACTTCCCGCACGAGACAAACCGGGCGTTCCTTGCCTACCGGGCATCGTGCCTCGCGGCGCAACCCACCGCAGACATCGCCTGACAAACCCCGGCTCAGCCGGCGTCCGACACCGGGACTTCCTCGCTCACATCGCCTGCGGCGCGCGCGTCCCAGGCCGCCATCACGGCAGGATCGGTGGGCGCGGAGAGCAACGAGAACAGCACATAACAGGCGCCCGAGGCGAGCAGCCCGAAGTAGATCGGCTCGTTGGCATACACGCCGCCGTAGCGGGTCTCCGACTGCATCTCCAGCACGATCATCGAGCCCAGCGTGACCAGCGTCCCGGCTGCCATCGAGACACCGGCGCCAAGGCCCGTACCCCTGCGCCACATGAGCCCGCCGAGGATCGCGACCAGCAAGCCGCCGACCAGGATGTCATAGGAGATGGTGAGCGCAGCCACCACGTCCTGCACCACGATGGCGAGCGCGATCACCACCAACCCCAGACCGAGTACCCAGCGACGGTTCGCCGCAACGTCCGCGTCCGGGTCTTCTTTCAACGACAGCGCAGGCGCACGCCCGAGCCATGCCGACACCGTGGGCACCACGTCCGCGCGGGCAACGGTGGCCGCGGCGATCAGCGCACCGGAGGCGGTGGACATCATCGCCGCCACGGCGGCAGCCAGCACAAGGCCGCCCA
>JBILEG010000467.1:0-3140 GCA_044352225.1 Pseudomonadales bacterium
AAGACACCGTAGACGAGCCGCTCGGGGAAGGCGCTTGCAAGCGCCGAGAAACGATGCGCGGCCGCCTCCCAGTCTCCTGCGAAATACGCATCCAGCGCGGCCTCGTGTGCTTCGAGCTCGGCGGCGAGTGTCGCCTCGAGTTGCGAGGAGAGGCACACGGCCTCGTGTATTTCGATCGGCTCGCTCTTGCCCTTGACCTGCACCCGGTCGAGGCGCCGGAAAGTCACACCCGTCACGGCGGCCCGCGTGCTGTCGCTCACCAGCAGCCGCACGCCGTAGTACTTGGTGAGTGACTCGAGCCGGGAACCCAGGTTCACCGCGTCCCCGATGACCGTGTAGGCCCGCCGGAAAGAGGAGCCCATGTCGCCCACGTTCATGGGCCCGGTGTTGATGCCGATGCCGATGTCCACCTCTGGCCACCCGCGTGCTCCGAAATCCTCGCGCATCTTCGGCATTGCATCGAGCATCGCCAGTGCGGTTTCCACGGCATTCTGCGCGTGCGCATGATCGCGCAGCGGAGCGCCCCAGAACGCCATCACCATGTCGCCCACGTATTTGTCGATGGTTCCCTGCTTGCGGAAGATGATCTCGGTGATGGGTGTGAAGTAGGCGTTGAGGAACTGCTTGAGCCCCTGCGGGTCAAGTTTTTCCGACAAGGTGGTGAAGCCGCGTATGTCGGAGAAGAGCACGCTCATCTCGCGGCTCTCGCCCTCGAAACCGAAGTCCTTATCGGGGTCGTGGAACATCTCCTCCACGAGCGTTGCGGGAACGTACTGCCCGAAGGCCTCCTTCAGGCCGCGCCGCGAGCGGGCCTCCTCAAGGAACCGGAAGCCCAGATACACGAGGATGATCGCGAGCAGGCTGAGCACCGGCGCTGCAAGGGACAGCACGAGTTGCTTGGCGGACCAGAGCCAGAAATTGAGCCCCGCCACGGCACCGAGCAGCAGCAGCGCCGCAAATATGCTCCAGAGGAGCCCCAGTCGCGCGAACAGTACGATGGCGGCAATCCCGCTCAGTGCCAGCACGGCAACGTCCGCGCCCAGCGCCCACGCCGGCCGGACCGGAAAGCCGCTGCCGAAGAGCGCGGAGATCGTCGTGGCATGCACTTCTACGCCCGGATACACGGCCTGCACCGGTGTCGCACGGAGGTCTTTCAGCCCTTCGGCGGTGGTGCCCACCAGAACCACCGAGCCTTCCATGGCGCTTGCATCGACTCGCCCGTTCAGTACGTCCGTGGCGCTCAGGTACAGGAATCGCGGGCTGCGCCCCTTGAAGGGCACGATCACCTGACCCTCGCCATCGGTGGGGATGTCCAGCATGCCCCCGATCGACAGGTGATCGATGCGCTCGGTGTCGCCGACCGGTTCGGTGATCACCTCGACGCTTTCCGCGCCCAGCACCATGCGCATCGCCTCGACGGCGAGAGAGGCGTACAGCGTGTCCCCGTGGCGTATGACGGTCGGCACCCGCCGTATAACGCCATCCGCATCCGGCACGACGCTGAAAAATCCGCTCGCCGTCGCGGAGGCCTGCAGAGCGGGCAGGTTCCCCACTTGCGTCTCCATGCGCAGGAAGCTCACACGGTCCGGATCGCCCTCGTAGTGCACGCTGGAAGCGGGCAACTCGCCCTTGCCCTCGACCTCTGCAGTGGTGAAGGTGAAACCCAGTACTACCGGGTTGGCGGCGAAGACGCCGGAGAGGTAGAGATCGCCATCCATCGACTCGCGTTGCGCGGCCAGCGCTTCCTGCACCTCGGGTGCAAGTCCCTCCGCGCCGGTCTCCAGCACCTGATCGATGGGGTTGCGCTCGGGTTCCGGGAAGGTGCTGTCGAAGGCCACCACCATCGCGCCGGCCCCGCTGATCGCCTCGACCAGATCGGCAATGCGACGGCGTGACCATGGCCACTGACCCTCGGCGGCAAGGCTCTTCTCGTCGATGTCCACGATCACCACCTGCGGATCGAACTCCATTTCGTTCGGCAGGTTCAGGCGCATGCGCAGGTCGTAAGCGAACCACTCGAGGCGCTGCTGTATGTCGTAGAGCAGTGGCATGCGCGCGGTGAGCACCACGATCCCCAGCACCAGGATGAGCGAGGAGAGGGTGAGCGGCAGGCGGTCTCCGCGCAGCAGCGACGCGGGTTTCAGCATCGGGGCGCAGGCTGGCGAGGTGTGCTCATCGCGTGCCGCCACTCAAGTATCCGGAGGTGTGTGCATGATCGCCCAGAACCGGGGCGGGAGTGAACGTCGCACCCCGAATGTCGGGGGCGTGGCCCCCTCCCGCATCAGTATCGGGGCATGGCCCCTCCAGCAAGTGCTGGACCAAGGGTGGTTCTCGCCGGTGGGAGCGCGCTGCGCGCGACGTTCTGGCGCGAGCCACGGCGTTGTGCCCCCTCAAGAAAGTGAGGACAGGGCCGTCGACGTACCGCGACTGCGAGAGACAGAAGAGGAGAGAGTGGTGCCCAGGAGAGGACTTGAACCTCCACTGCATTTCTACAACTAGTACCTGAAACTAGCGCGTCTACCAGTTCCGCCACCTGGGCACGGTGGGTCGGGGCGAACCCCAAAAGCGAGGCGGGGCAATGTACTGAGCGCCCGCACGCACTGTCAATCCCTGTGTCTATAATGGCCCGAAACCCGCTTTTCACGGCGCAGCCCTCCGGGCCCGCGTCCTGCCCGCCCCTCCGGAGAGTCCTTTGGCACCCACCCGCAAGCCACCCGCAGCACAACACGAGCGCGATCCGCGTCAGGCCGACGAGGCCAGCCGATACGAAAACCCCATCGCCAGTCGCGAATTCATCCTGATGACGCTCGGCAAGGCCGGCGTGCCGCTCACGCTGGAAGAACTCGCCGCGCGCCTCGGGCTCGAGGCCGACGATCGCCGCGAGGCCCTGCGCCGGCGCCTGCGTGCGATGGAGCGCGACGGACAGATCATGCTGAACCGCCGCGGCGCCTGGTGCTCGGTCGAGCGGCTTTCGCTGGTGCGCGGCACCGTCCAGGCCACGCGCGACGGCTACGGCTTTCTCGTTCCCGCTGAAGGCGGAGACGATCTCTACCTCCACGGCCGCCAGATGCGGCAGGTTTTCCACGGCGACGAGGTCCTCGGGCAGATCGTGGGCACCGACCAGCGCGGCCGCCCCGAGG
>JBILEG010000075.1:0-11118 GCA_044352225.1 Pseudomonadales bacterium
CCGGATCACGACATTCCCGCCATCGTCACTCAGCAGCTTGGGAGGCATCGCTTTCAGCTTGCCGCCGAAGAACATGTTCAGGAACAGGGTCTCGACGATGTCGTCCCGGTGGTGACCAAGGGCGATTTTCGTGGCGCCGATCTCGCGGGCGAAACCGTAGAGGTTGCCGCGCCGGAGCCGGGAACACAGCCCGCAGGTGGTCTTGCCCTCGGGCACCAGGGATTTGACGATGCTGTAGGTATCCCGCTCCAGGATATGGAATGGCACACCGATACCGGAGAGATAACGCGGCAGCACGTCCTCCGGGAAGCCGGGCTGCTTCTGGTCGAGGTTCACGGCAACAAGCTCGAAGCGCACGGGGGCCGTACGCTGCAGATTCAGCAGGATGTCCAACATCCCGTAAGAGTCCTTCCCGCCCGAGAGACAGACCATGACGAGGTCGCCGTCCTCGATCATGCGGTAGTCCTCGATCGCCTGACCGACGTTGCGTCTGAGGCGCTTCTGGAGCTTGTTGAACTCGGTCCGGCTTTTACGGGGGTCGGATTGCGCCAAGATCGCGCCCTCCGCGCGGTGGATCAGGGCGCGGATTCTACGCGCGGTGCCGGCAATCTGTCCCGGCGGGATTCGGCTCCACCGGCGCGATGCGCGGTAGCGGCTCCGCAGGTCAGGGCTTACAATCGCGCGCGCCCCGGCTGCCTGGCACCCGGCCCGCACATCCCAGCAACACCCCGCGACAGGAATCACGCGATGAAGAAGCCCGTCCGAGTCACCGTCACCGGCGCCGCCGGCCAGATCAGCTACAGCCTGCTGTTCAGGATCGCCTCCGGCAGCATGCTCGGGCCGGATCAGCCAGTGATCCTCCACATGCTAGAGATCACGCCAGCACTCGAAGCCCTGCGCGGCGTGGCCATGGAACTCGAAGACTGTGCCTTCCCCCTGCTCGCGGGCATGGTCTGCACCGACGACCCGCAAACGGCCTTCCGTGACGCGGACTATGCGCTGCTGGTAGGCGCCCGCCCCCGCGGCCCCGGCATGGAGCGAAAGGACCTGCTCGAGGCAAACGCAGCGATCTTCTCGGTTCAGGGCAAGGCCATCAACGCGGCAGCGTCACGCGGCATAAAGGTGCTGGTCGTCGGCAACCCCGCCAACACCAATGCACTGATCGCGCAACGCAACGCGCCCGATATTGACCCGCGCCAGTTCACCGCCATGACCCGGCTCGACCACAACCGCGCGATGAGCCAACTCGCCAACAAGACCGGGACGGATGTGAACGCGATCCGTCACATGACGATCTGGGGCAACCACTCCTCGACACAGTACCCTGACCTCTTCAACGCCCTGGTCGGCGGCAAATCCGCCATCGACATGGTCGATCGCAGCTGGTACGAGCAGGACTTCATCCCCACAGTGCAGCAACGCGGCGCCGCGGTGATCAAGTCGAGAGGGGCCTCCAGCGCCGCCTCCGCAGCCAACGCGGCTGTCGACCACATGCGCAGCTGGGCTCTCGGAACCGCCGAAGACGACTGGGTCAGCATGGGCGTATACAGCGACGGCAGCTATGGCATACAGCAGGGCCTGATCTATTCCTTCCCCTGCATTTGCCGCAACGGTGAGTGGCGGATCGTGCAGGATGCGTCCATCAACGATTTCTCCCGCGCACGGATGCAAGCCACCGAGAAGGAACTTCAGGAGGAGCGCGACGCCGTCTCCCACCTGCTGCCCTGAGCACGCGCCGGCACGACACATCCCCGTGTCGTGCCGGCAGCTCCCCGCCCTTCAAGACCCGGCCGCACCCGCCGATAACCCCGACAGGGCTCGTCTATACTGCTCCGGCTGTCCGGACATCACGGGAAGACCAGGTTCATGGCGGAAGGAGCGATCAGGCGACTGCTCTCCGGGTTGCGCAAGCGGCCGGACGAGCAAGACGCTGCCTCGACATCCGACCGCGAGCCGGCACAAGCGAGTTTCGAGCAGGTGGTCATACGCCTGCAGCAACTGGTCGAAGAGCGCAGCTTTGTGGATGTCCGGTTTCCGGGTCGCTCCGACACCACCTATCAAAGCCTGATCCTCAAGATCGACCCGCTCGAACGCTTTCTCCTGATCGATGAATTGTTCCCTGCCCACGGCGCCTTTTTTGTCACGCCCGGGGAAGAAGTAGAGATCACGAGCATCCGGCGCGGCATCCCGGTCCGCTTCAGTTCGTGGATCAAGGCAATCAGCCTCGACGAAGCTGATGGCTACCCGGCCTACCGGCTTGCGCTGCCCGACTCGGTTGAAGCCAAGCAGCGCAGGATGTCTTTCCGGATCTCGGTGGATGCTGAAGCCGGGCTGAAACTCAGGATACGGGGCCCTGACGGCGGCCGCCTGCTCTGCACGGTGCAGGATCTCTCGATGGGAGGCCTTGGCTTCACCTGTCAGGGCAACCTCGGCGACATGTTGCGCGCGAACAACCAGCTGAAGGCATGCCTGCTGTCACTGCCTGGCGCGCCCGAGATCAACTGCGATCTCGAGGCTCGGAAGTTCGAGTTCCGCAAGGCGCCGTACCGGCACACCATGGTCGGGGCTCGCTTCGAAGGCCTGAGCGGGCCGGGTCAGAGGCAGGTGGAGAACTGCATTTCCACGCTCCAGCGTCAGGCAAAACGCGGCAACCGCGAGCACTGAATCAGCCTCCGTTGCGCAGGACCACCGCGGGTGGCGTGTCGACGACGCGACGGCAGGTGACCATGCCAAGGAGCGCGCAGACCACCGCCCCGAGAAGCGGCCCCGCCACCCAGACCACGGGGTGGAAGCTTGGCTCCAGATCCATGAGACGTACCTGCACCAGCCACGCTGCGGACTCCGCACCGGCCGTGGCCAGGACACCGGCAAAGCCGCCCAGCAACGCGAACTCCATCACCAGACTCCCCAGGACCAGGCCTCTACCCGCCCCAAGCGTACGGAGGATCGCGCTCTCCCGGAAGCGCAGTTCCAGCCCCGCCTGCACGCTGGCGACCATGACGAGGGCGCCCGCCGCCAGCAACAGCCCCAACACCAGCTCCACGGCCAGCGCCAACTGACGGGTGACGCCACGCACCTGCGCGAGGATGGCGTCCATCTCGATCACGCTGACGGTGGGGAACTCTCGCAGCAGTTCGTTCACCACGGGCCCCGACCCGGGTGGCAGGTAAAAACTGGTGAGCCACATCGCGGCCTGCGCCTCTAGGCTGCGTCGGGGGAAGAGGAGGAAAAAATTGGGGCGCATGCTGTCCCAGTCGAGATCGCGGATGCTGGTCAGGCGTGCCTCGATGCGATCTGCGCCGATCTGGAGAGCGAGGCGATCGCCGAGCTTGAGTCCCAGCGCCCGGGCCACACCCGCCTCGGCAGATACCTCGCCTGCCGCATCTGCGGGCCACCACTGACCCTCGAGCAGGGTATTGCCCTCGGGAAGGTTGTCGGACCACGCCAGGTTCCAATCCCGGTCAAGGTTCAGTTCGTGGCCGGGCTGCACCCGCGCCGGCGATCCGTTCACCTCCAGCACCCTCCCGGGAACCATGGGAAACAGGCCCGCTGCCTGGAGCTTGCGCTCACCCAGGAAACGCTGCAGGGGTTGTACCTGATAAGGCGCGATGTTCAGCAGGAAGTGGTTCGGCGTACGCGCTGGCAACTGTCGCTGCCAATCGTCCATCAAGGCACCCCGGAGCAGGACCATCAGCAGGCCGAGCATGATGCACAAGCCGAACACCAGTACCTGCAAGGCATTGAGGGCGGCGTGGCGCTGCAGGGCACCGAAGGCGAGCCGAAGCGCACTGTTCGCCCGCGCGCCGGGAACCCGGGCGCGACGCAAAATGGCATGCGTGCACGCCCACACCACCGCCGCTGCTCCCAGCAGGCAGCACAACACGATCAAACCGATCCCGGGATCTCCGCTGTACCACCAGAGAAGCACACCGAGCGATGCGAAGCCGGCTGCGTAGATGCTCCGGCCCGCAACGCCCTCCTGAACGTCCTCGCGCAATACGCGCAGCGGCGAGGCAGCGGACATCGCCACGACAGGAGGCGCTGCAAGGCCCGCCAGACAAACCAGCCCGGTGCCCGCTCCGAGCAGCAGCGGCCGCCATCCCGGTGCCGGAACCTCCATATCCAGCATCGAGGCGATCACCGCAAACACAGCCTCCTGTATGAGCCAGCCCATGGCCCAGCCCAGCAGGGTACCTGCCGCTGCAAGCAACAACAGGTTCACGAAATAGAGCCTTCGTATGTCGCCGGCACCCAGGCCAAGCGTCTTCAGGATGGCCACATATCCCGTGTGCCGGCGCGTGTATCGCCGCGCCGCCATGGCGAGCGCAACGCCTGCCATGACAACGCCGAGGGATCCTGCCAGGAGCAGGAAGGATTCGGCCCGGGCCAGCGAGCGCGCCACGCGAGGCTGCCCGTCCGCCATCGTCAGAAGACGCTGACTGGGCAGGAGGCGCGGCTCAACCGAGGCGCGCCACCGTGCGACGGCCGCTTTCTCGCCCGCAAAAAGGTAGGAGTACTGCACCCTGCTCCCGGGCTGTATCACCCCGGTAGCCGGGATGTCCTCGAGATTCATCATCAGGCGCGGCCCGAAGGCAACGAAACTGGCGCCGGCATCGGGTTCGCTCACCAGCACTGCAGAAACGCGCAGGCTCGCGAGTCCGATCTCTGCGGCGTCACCGACACGGATACCGAGGGATTGCAACAACCGTGTGTCCGCCCACACCTCGCCTCGCGGGGGGCCCTGTGAGCGCATGAGCGCGGCATCGCCGGGCCTCTCTGAGATGCCCAGTTTCCCCAGCAGCGGGTAGGCCGCACTCACCGCCTTGACCGAGGCGAGCTGCATCGCGTCCCCCGCGATGGCCATGGTGGCGAAATCCAGCACGCTCGCGTCACGCAGACCGGCCTTGCGCGCCTCCAGGAGCCACTCCTGCGGCACGGCCTCGCGCGAGCGCAGCACCAGATCCCCCGCAAGGAACGCCGACCCACGCCGCTCGACGGCGGATTGCAGCCGATCGACGAACATCCCGAGCGTTGTCACGATGCCCACGGCAAGCGCGAGCGCCGCGAGCAGCATGCCCAGCTCGCCGCCCCTCCAATCTCGCCACAACAGACGCAGTGCGAGACTCATGCTCCGACGCCCGGCACGACGAGACATCCCGCTTCGAGTACGAGCCGACGATCGCAGCGTGAGGCCAGCCGCTCGTCGTGGGTGACCAGCACGAGGGTCGCGCCCTGCTCCTCACGCAGGCCGAACAGCAAGTCCATCACGCGAAGGCTTGAGGCTGAATCGAGGTTTCCGGTAGGTTCGTCGGCGAACAGCAGACGCGGCTGCGTGGCAAAAGCCCGCGCAATCGCCACCCGCTGTTGCTCGCCGCCCGAGAGCTGCCGCGGGTAATGCGAAAGGCGAGCGTCCAGCCCGACGCGGGCGAGGAAATCCCGCGCGCGCGCGGCAGCGTCCCGATCGCCGCGGATTTCCAGCGGGAGCATGACGTTCTCCAGTGCAGACAGACCGGGCAGCAACTGGAAGGACTGGAACACGAAACCGACGCTACGCCCGCGCAAGCGCGCACGGGCGTCCTCGTCGAGACGGGTGATGTCGTCTCCATCGATCAGGATGGCACCCGTACTCGGCAGATCGAGCCCCGCGAGCAAGCCGAGCAGCGTCGACTTTCCGGAACCCGATGCGCCAACGATGGCAACGGCCTCACCCGGATTGATTTCGAAACTGATCCCTTCCAAGATGCAGAGCGCGCCCGCAGCGGTCGCGATGTCTTTTCCCACTTCCGCGGCCCTGATCGACGCACCCATGCTTCGCAGATTCCTTGTTCGTTCGCTCGTGGCCTTCGCTGCCGCGGCATTATTCTCGACTGCACCTGCCGGCGCCACCGCCGGCACCGTTCTCGTGCTGGGTGACAGCATCAGCGCGGGCTACGGCGTACCTGCAGGGTCAGGCTGGGTGGCCCTGCTCTCCAAGGCCTTGCACGCTGACGCCATGACGGTGGTGAACGCCAGCATCAGCGGCGAGACCACCGAGGGCGGCAAGGCACGCCTGCCTGCACTGCTGTCCTCGCACCGTCCGTCCGTGGTCGTGCTGGAACTGGGCGGAAACGATGGCCTGCGCGGATTCCCGCTCGCGGTCACGCGCGCCAATCTGGAACGCATGATCAAGGACTCGCAGGGCGCGGGCGCCTCGGTACTGCTCCTCGGCATGCGCATTCCGCCCAATTACGGCCCCCGCTACACCGAGGGCTTCCACGCGTTGTACGGGGATCTCGCCGAGGCACACGGCACGGCACTGGTGCCCTTCCTGCTCGAGGGCATCGCAGGCATACCCGGCAATATGCAGGACGACGGAATCCACCCCGTGGCAGCGGTGCAACCGGCGATCCTCGAGCGGGTTTTCCCTGAACTACGGATCCTGTTACGCCCGTGAGGATGCCGTGGATCAAGCGCTGAACCCCGCCGAAGCCGCCGAATTGCTTGCGCGCGACCGGGCCCATGCCTGGCACCCCTACGCGTCGATGACGTCTCCGCCACCGGCATACCCGGTGGTGGCGGCGCGGGGCGTCAGGCTCCGACTGGCTGATGGCCGGGAACTGATCGACGGCATGGCCTCCTGGTGGGCGGCCATTCACGGCTACAACCATCCCGTGCTGAACGCGGCACTGAGGGCGCAACTCGACAAGATGGCGCATGTGATGTTCGGCGGCATCACCCATCCTGCGGCTGCGGAACTGTGCGAACTGCTCGCCGGCATCGCCCCCGGGAAACTGCCCCATGTTTTCCTTAGCGACTCAGGCTCCGTCGCGGTGGAAGTGGGGATCAAAATGGCCCTGCAGTTCCACCTCTCGCAGGGCTGCAACACACGCAAACGGCTGCTCTCGCTGCGTGGCGGCTACCACGGCGACACCTTCATGGCGATGTCGGTGTGTGACCCTGTCACAGGCATGCACCATCTCTTCAGCGGCGCATTTCCTGCGCAGGTGTTCGCGCCACGACCGGAGGCGGGCTTCGATGCAGGAGCAGACGACGCCGCGCTCGCAGCGGACATCGCCGGCTTCGAGGCAACGCTCCAAGCGCACGCACACGAACTCGCCGCGGTGATCCTCGAACCCGTGGTGCAGGGCGCCGGCGGGATGCACTTCTACTCGCCCGCTTTTCTGGCAGCCGTGCGCAGGCTCTGCGATGCGCACGAAGTGCTGCTGATCGCCGACGAGATCGCGACCGGCTTCGGTCGTACCGGCAGACTCTTCGCCTGCGAACACGCGGGCATCGCACCGGACATCCTGTGCATCGGCAAGGCGCTGACGGGTGGATACATGTCTCTCGCCGCGACGCTCGCCAGCGAGCGCGTCTCGCGCGGGATCTGCGAGGGCGAGGCCGGCGTGCTGATGCACGGTCCTACCTTCATGGGCAACCCGCTTGCCTGCTCCGTCGCGCTGGCGAGCATCCGCCTGCTGCTTTCGCAGCCGTGGCAGCGGTGCGTGAAAGCACTGGAATCCGGCCTGCGCGAGGGCCTCGCCCCCGCAGCTCGCCTACCCGGCGTGCGTGAGGTACGGGTGCTCGGCGGCATAGGCGTCGTGGAAATGCACAGCCCGGTCGACATGACCCGCATACAGCGGCGACTGGTCGACCGTGGCGTATGGATCAGGCCCTTCGGCAGGCTGGTCTACACCATGCCGCCGCTTATCATGCAGCCCGACGATCTGGCGACACTCACACGGGGTATCGTCGACACCCTCGAAACCCTCGAAACCCTCGATGAAGGAGAAAACTCATGAGCGATATGAACGTGCAAGTGACGCGGGACTACGACTTCACGGCCGCCGCCGTGTGGGGCGTGCTGGGCAACTTCGGGGATTTGTCGTGGGCAAACAACCCGCCCGTGGAAGTCATCGGCAGCGGCCCCGGCATGATCCGACGGCTCACCATGCCCGGCATGGCGCCCATCGACGAACAACTCGAATCCATAGATCACACGTCGCGCACCCTCGCCTACACCATTCCCCGGGGCCTGCCGATGCCGGTGAAAAACTACGCCGCAGTGATCCACGTCGACGAAACCGGCCCGGGCAGCTGCCGCGTTCGCTGGAACGCCACCGCAGTGCCTGACGGCGTGAGCGCCGAGCAGGCAGGGCAGATCATCGAAGGCGCGTACGGCCAGATGCTGGGCTGGTTGCAGGACCGGCTCGCGCAGGGCTGAAGGGAGCCCCCACTCGCAAGAGCGTGCGCGCGAACCGTTTCGAGCGGATTCACTGACCGTCCGGGAGCACAGACCATGACGCTCGCTCTTTACAGCTACTTCCGCTCCTCCGCAGCGTTCCGCGTACGTATCGCGCTGGAACTGAAGGGCGCGGATTACCGCATCATCCCGGTGAACCTGCTGGCGGGCGAGCAGCGCGAACCCGCCTTCCGCGCGCGCAATCCGCAGGGCTTCGTGCCGGCCCTGGAATTGCCCGACGGCAGCCTGCTCACGCAGTCGGCCGCGATCATCGAGTGGCTGGAGGCCACGCAGCCCGGGCCGCCACTCCTGCCCGCCACCGAGCCGGAGCGCGCGCGCATCCGGGCTATCTGCGGCGTGGTGGCCTGCGACATCCACCCGCTCAACAATCTGCGGGTCCTGCAGTATCTGGAACACGAACTCGCGCAGGACAAAGACGCGCGCAACCGCTGGTACCATCACTGGCTGGCCGAGGGCTTCATGGCATTGGAGCCGCTGCTGCCGGAAGACGGGTTCTGCAGCGGCGAGGCAGCCGGCATGGCCGAGGCCTTCATCGTGCCGCAGGTGGTGAACGCGCAGCGCTTCCGCTTTGCAGTGGATCCGTATCCGCGACTGTCTGCGCTGTTCGAGCGCTGCATGGCGCTGGAGCCTTTTGTGCGTGCGCATCCGGAGTCCCAGCCCGACCGCAACTGAACACCGCCGGAGAACGCTGGCATGCAGCAACTTACAGGGATGGACACGCTCTTCCTCACGCAGGAGAGCGAACGCGCACCGCTGCACATCGCGCCACTGCTGATCTATGACCCCTCGACCGCACCCGGCGGGCTCGTCAGGTTCAAGGACATCCTGCGCCTCTTCGCGAGTCGCCTGCACCTCGCGCCCATTTTCCGACGCCGTCTGGTCGATGTGCCTTTCGGCCTGGATTACCCGTACTGGATCGAGTCGGCGGATTTCGATCTGGAATTCCACGTGCGCCATATCGCTCTGCCCAAGCCGGGCGACTGGCGCCAGCTCTGCATCCAGATCGCACGGCTTCACTCGCGCCCGCTGGATCGCTCGCACCCGCTCTGGGAAGCCTATGTGATCGAAGGGCTGGACAACGTCGAGGGGCTGCCACCGGGTTGCTTCGCACTGTTCCTGAAAATGCACCATGCCGCCATCGACGGCATCTCGGGCGCGGAGATCATCGGGGCGATCCACGACACCACGCCGGAACCGCGTCCGCGGGAGGACCTGCGCGCGCGCCGCTGGCGCCCCGAAGCCGTGCCCAACGCCGCCTCCCTCCTCGCCCGCGCCGCGCTCGGCAACCTGCGCCAGCCGGGGCGCGCGCTGCAGGCAGCGGCTGATGTGCTTCCGGCGCTGAACCGCGTCCGGGAGGGTCTGCGGGAGAACCGCTTCCACGGCATCCGCGAACGCGTGAATACCCGCTTCAATGGCCGCATCACCGCGCACAGGAGTGTGGATGCACGTTTCTTCCCGCTCGAGTCGATCAAGAAGATCAAGGATCTGGTGCCGGGCGCCACGGTGAACGATGTGGTGGTGACGATCGTTGCGGGGGCCCTGCGACGGTATCTTCTCGCGAAGGGAGAGCTCCCCGCCGTGTCACTGGTGGCCGGTGCGCCCATCAACGTGCGCGACGCGGGGGACCGCAGCGGCGGCAACCTGATCAGCATGATGACGCTCTCGATATACACCGACATCGCGGACCCGCTGGAGCGATTGCACCAGGTGCACGAGGAGTGCGTCTCTTCCAAGGAATACTCGAGCGCGGTAGGCGCGCGCACACTGACAGACCTGACGCAAACGATTCCGCCGCGCATCGCTGCACTCGGCTTCCGCGCTGCGAGCGAGACCATGCTCCGCACCGGCGCGACCTCGCCGATCAACACCATCATTTCCAACGTGCCCGGCCCGCAAGTGCCGCTGTACCTCTGCGGCGCGAAACTCGTATGCAGCGCAGGCTGCGGCCCGCTGCTTGATCACATGGGCCTCTTCCACGCCGTACTGAGCTATGAGGGCGGACTTTCCGTCACGGCCACGGCCTGCCGCGAGATGCTGCCGGATCCAGCGTTTTACGCGGAATGCATACAGGCTTCCTTCGACGAATTGAAAAACGCCGCGGAGCGTCTGGGACGGCGACGGCGCAAGGCCATGTCGGGGCCGCGCAAGACGCGCGCGCCACGCTCGCGCCGCACCGGTTGATCCAGCATACTGGCGAGGCCGTAACCCACGGCCTCAGTACTTTTGCGCAGGAGCCCTCACGGTGATAGAACAACTGACCGAGAACTACCGCGCCATCCTGCAAGGCATCGGTGAAGATCCGGAACGCGAAGGCCTGCGGGACACCCCCAAGCGCGCCGCCAAGGCGATGGCCTATCTCACCGAGGGTTACCGTACGGACCTCGACGCCATCGTGAACAACGCTGTCTTCGAATCCGATAACGACGAGATGGTCCTCGTCCGCGACATCGAGCTCTACTCCCTCTGCGAGCATCACCTGCTGCCGTTCATCGGGCGCTGCCACGTGGCGTACCTGCCGGCCGGCAAGGTGCTCGGGCTCTCCAAGGTTGCACGCATCACCGACATGTTCTCGCGCCGCTTGCAGATCCAGGAAAACCTCACGCTGCAGATCGCGAACGCAGTGCAGCAGGTCACCGACGCCAAGGGCGTGGGCGTGATCGTGGAAGCGAAGCACATGTGCATGATGATGCGCGGCGTGCAGAAGCAGAACTCCGTGATGACCACCTCCGTGATGCTCGGGCGCATGCGGGACAACCCCGCCACCCGCCAGGAGTTCCTCTCCCTGGCGCGTGCCCCGCGCGACTGATCCGGCAGCACCAAAGCTCACACGACCACGCGTACGAGTCTGATGTACAGTCCTGCCGCTCCACGCGTCC
>JBILEG010000468.1:0-3112 GCA_044352225.1 Pseudomonadales bacterium
CGGCAAGACAGCAGGCCTGCAGCAGGTGCGTACGCCCCGAGCCCGGGGCACCGTGCAAAAGAGCGCGCAGCGGCGGCGCCACGAGGCCGCTCTGCAAGGCGCTCAGGGAGGCGGCCACACCCGCGTGCGGGAAGAAAGCGTCGAAGGAGGCGTCGTCGGGCAAGCTGACCGGCAGCGGAATCTGCATCAGCACTCCGGGCCCTCGTCGCGCGCGACGGGGTTCACGGCCGGTGACGCCGCGGCCGCCGAGGTCTCGATACGCACACCGTAAATGGCGCTGGCGCGGTAACGGTCGTGCAGGTGCCGCAACAGCACCATGATCACGGCCGAGGCGGGCAGGCCCAGCAACACGCCGGTGAATCCGAAGAGTTGACCGCCCGCCATCACCGCAAAGATCACTGCCACCGGATGCAGGCCGATGCGATCCCCCACCAGCTTGGGCGTGAGATACATGCCCTCCAGCAACTGCGCCGAGACGAACACGGCTGCCACTCCGATGAGCGGATGCCAGTCACCGAACTGCAACAGCGCCGCCACCGAGGCTGCGCCCACTCCGAGCACGAGGCCAAGATAGGGAACGATGCTCGCAAGCCCCGCAAGCATCCCGATCAACAGCGCGAGTTCCAGACCCATCAGCATGAGCCCGGTGGTGTAGCACAGGCCCAGCGCCAGCATCACCAGGAATTGCCCGCGCAGGAAGGCACCCACCACCTCGTCGCATTCCCGCGCCAGCCGCGTGACCGTCGGCTCCCACGGACGGGGAAGGGTTTCGCGAATCCACGCGACCATGCGGTCCCAGTCGCGCAGCAGGTAGAAACCGACGACCGGAATCAGCACCAGATTGGCCAGCCACCCGAGCACCGCGAGCGACGAGGAGGTGGCCGAGACCAGCAGGTTCTGCGCCATGCCACCGGCGCTCTTCCAGTTGGCCATGAGCGCGTCCTTGATGCGCTCGAGCGGGATGTCTGCCTCGGAGATCTGGAACTCGCGTTGTAACCACGGCAGCAGACTGCTGCGGAACCACTCGATGGCCACAGGCACCTTGGCGGCCACCACATGCATCTGCCTGCCGAGAAGCGGCACCAGCACCAGCACCAGCCCGAGCAGGACCAGCGCGGACACGAAAAACACGACCGAAACGCCGAGCGTGCGCGAGAGCCCCGCTCGCTCGAGGCGATCGACCACAGGATCCCAGAGATAGGCGAGCGCCAGCGCGACCAGGAAGGGCATCAGGATGGGCGAGAGCAGGTGCAACAGCACGCCCAGCGCGAGAAAACTCCCCAGTACCGCCAGCCGCCTCAGACCGCTCTCGCCCATGGTGTGGCTCCTATTGCGCCGACCAGCGGAAACGCCGTTCCGCCGGATCGCCCTCGGGTCGCAGTTGCGGCACCAGGGCGAGTTCCTGCAGGACGCTGTCGATGCCGCTGTCGGTGAGCAGATCGAAATAGACCGTATCGCCCTCGATCAGCCCCGGCAGCGCCTGACGCACCGAGCCGAGACGCCCGAGTTGCACGGCAAGTGCGCGATAGGCCTGCAGTGAGCCGATGCCATCGATGCGAAGGCGCAGTTCTTCTGCATTCTCGAGACCCGCGCGCACCGCGAAGTGCGTGGAGAGCGATTCGGCAACGGCTGCCACCAGTTGCTCTGCAAGGGCTGCGCGCGTGGGCGCCTGGCCCTGCCCGTAGACCACGTCCGCGCCGGTGCGCAGTTTCCACTCACCCACCCACTCGCCCGTCCCGCCCCGCACGAATCGGGCGATAACGATGCTGCCGGCAGCGTAGCGCGCAGAGGCCTCGAGCAGCGCCGCATCATCCAGCGCTGCCACGTTCTCTACGGGCACGGCCGACAACTCCTCGAGATCGAGCGCGGGAAAGCGCAGCGGCACGGCGCGCGCGCCGGCATGGTGTTCCAGCCAGGCGACCGTCGCGGCGTCGCCCTCGCGTGAGGCGAGACGCGGGCCCGCGCCCTCGTCGATGGCGAGCCAGACGAGACTCGCGGGGCGATTGGCCGAGAGGCGCGGCTCACCGGATCGGCGCAGGAGCTCGTCGATGGTGGAGGGCTGGAAGCTCGCGAACAGCCGCAATTGCGTACCTGCCGCGCCCGTCTCGTCGGGCGGCAAGGGGATGCTGCGGAAATAGAACTGCAGCACACGCCCCGGCGCACCGCTCACGGCCTCGGAGAGTTGCGGGTTCTGCAGCACCTGCCGGGAGCCCGACACTTTCACGAGCACGGCCTGCAGGGCACGGCGGATGCCCGCATCGCGTTCGCTGTTGTCCTGGGATGCCACCGGAACATCGGCTTCGTACAAACCGGCGGCTGAGGCCACAGGCGCGAGCAGTGCGAACGGCACCGACAGGAGCAAGGCAAACGCAAACAGGAGTGGCCGCATCGCGGTGGCGCCGTGGCAAGGAGGGCGCGACCATTCTAGCAAGGCAAGATCCCGCTGACCCCTGTTAGAATCCGGCCGCCCCTTCCCCGCAGAGACGCGCCCCGCATGAGCGACACCGCCCCGCACTCCCTTTCCTACAAGGACGCCGGTGTCGATATCGACGCGGGCAATGCGCTGGTCGCCAACATCAAGGGCATCGCCCGCCGCACCCGGCGCCCCGAGGTCATGGGCGGGATCGGCGGATTCGGCGCGCTTTGCCGCATACCGGAGGGGTATCGCAAGCCCGTGCTGGTCTCCGGCACCGACGGCGTGGGCACCAAGCTGCGGCTCGCGATGCAACTCGGGATCCACGACACCATCGGCGTCGATCTGGTCGCGATGTGCGTGAACGATCTGGTGGTGGCGGGCGCCGAGCCGCTGTTTTTCCTCGACTACTACGCCACCGGCAAGCTCGACGTCACCACCGCCACACAGGTGGTGAGCGGCATCGGCGCGGGCTGCGAGCAGGCGGGCTGCGCGCTGGTGGGCGGCGAGACAGCCGAGATGCCCGGCATGTACGAAGGCGAGGACTACGACCTCGCAGGCTTCTGTGTGGGTGTGGTGGAAGAAGACCGCATCATCGACGGCAGCCGCGTGCAGCCCGGCGACGCGCTGATCGGGCTCGCCTCGAGCGGCGCGCACTCGAACGGCTACTCGCTGATCCGCAAGATCCTGCAGGTCTCC
>JBILEG010000076.1:0-11042 GCA_044352225.1 Pseudomonadales bacterium
TGCGGGCATCGTGGTGGGCATCAACCCCGCGGAGGATTTCCCCGGCGGGCCGCTCGCTGGCGTAGCCTTGCAGGAAGCGCTGGAATCGGCCGCCTACGTCGCGGGTGGCAGCGACTACTGCGCGCCTGCGCAGCTGGTGGGTGATTTCCTGCGCGGCGTGCCCTCGACGCAGTTGGGCGAGGTGCTGCCCTCGTACCAACCGGGCGTGCTGCTGGGGGACCTGGCCCAGTCATTACCTGCCTACGCGATCGAGGCCATCCAAGAGGCCTTGCCCGCCTTCGGCAAACAGATACGTGGCTTCGATGGCGCGGATGTGGTGCTGACCGGCGTCGAAAGCCGCACCTCTTCCCCGGTACGCATCACGCGTGATGCCGAATCACTCCAAAGCCTGAACGTGCGCGGGCTCTACCCCTGCGGCGAGGGGGCGGGTTATGCGGGCGGGATCCTCTCGGCGGGGGTTGATGGCATCAAGGTGGCGGAGGCGGTGGCGCGGGGGCTGTGCTGAGGCCCACGGTAATCCTCACTTCCCACGCAGCAGCGTGGCCACACCCGTAGTGAATTCACCACGCCCATCCGGGTCGGGAGGGGCCGACGCTCGACCCTCACGAATCGGGTGTAAATGGGTATAGCAATGGGTGTGGCATAGAACTACCTCCGACAGTGGCGCCACTCTGCTTCGGTGCAGCAAAAGGACACCTGGCACCTCGGCAACGAAAAAAGCCGACTCGAATATCGTTAGCGCCCTCGATGAGACGGGTGAGCGTGAACGGTGCTGGCGGCCGCCAGCCGGCCTTATCACGCCTTACCCAGTCTCATCTGGTGAGGCTCACCCCCGCCAATACTGCCGCCCGACACAACGCCGGAGCGCAGCCATGCCGAGCCACACCGCACCCACCCGAGAGAACTGGCTGCTGACGGGCGTGGACCGTCTGCGGCCTCTCTTCCGCGCGCAGGGCCACGAAGTACCCGAGGTGAAAGTCTCGGTGGGCTGGCCCGCCAGCGGCCAGCGCAGCCGCACCATCGGCGAGTGCTGGTCTTCGAAAAGTTCGGGGGACGGGCTGAACCAGATTTTCATCGTGCCGAGCCTGGGCAGCCCCGTGGAGGTGCTGGACGTGCTGACGCACGAACTGGTGCACGCAGTGGATGACTGCAAGCACGGGCACGGCAAGGAATTCAAGGCGATCGCGTTGAGCGTGGGGCTGCAGGGCAAGATGCGGTATGCGAGCGCGGGCGATGCACTGAAAGCCCGGCTCACGCGCATAGCCACAGACATCGGGCCTTTCCCCCACGGCATGCTCGCCCGCAAACCCCCTCGCCCGCGCCCCGCAGACCCGCCGCGTGCGCGCTGCGGCACCTGCGGGTATCAGCTGTCGATCCCGAAGCGCTATCTGCAGTACGGGGCACCGATGTGCCCGGTGCATCGGGTGGAGATGGAGGAGGTGGGGGGGTGGTGACCCACCGAGGCTGCCCCAGGCAAGCACGCAAACACTGACTTCCGAATCACCTTTGTTGGCTTCACTCACCGCAACGCGAAGGACAGCAAACACCATGAGTCGACGAACCCGCCTCGACATCGTTCCTCCGGACTACACCCAGAGACACGCCGGTCGTGTCGTGACAAACGTATTCGACTATGTGGCAGACCGAACGCTGTATCTAAACGAGACACTGCCCAACATCACATCCCTGCGGGACATACAGCGTTTCACCGAAAAGGCCCTGAAACACCTCGTCATAGGCGTGAACGACGGCATTGAGAAAAACCTCCTTTGGCAGTGCCGGTTTCTCGGGGGTATAGACAGACGGCTCTTCACGTACCAACTCGACGTCAGGCGTGACGGGCGCGGAGGCGCGACTATCACGCTCGCAGCCCTACAGGGTCGTGTCACACATCACGCCGGGACACGACTGCTGCAGCACCACAAATCGAAAACAATGAAAGACCTTCTCGAACACCTGCGCTACGCAAGCGCGTTCGCGAATGAGGCGTCTCTCAGCAAAGCCAAGGGTGCGGTGACGGATGCACGTGGGGACCAGTACTGCTTCAAATACGACCGTGAGGAAGGATCGATACTCGCGACGTTCATCGCGGAGTCTTCAGTTCATCTGGCAGTGCCACACCCTGAACCAAAAGCCTCGATTGAGGGCCGAACCGGGCGCGAGGAAGCGATCGAAAAAACGGGACGTTCACGCAGACCCGAGGCTGTCGAGCCTTTGGACGCCCCAACGACAGGGCACATCGACGTTACCGCTTCGACTCCTAGGCTCGAACAGCGTCCCCGTGCCGTAACGTGTGCGCGGAGAAAGAGAGAGATACCCATCACTTACCGCAGAAAACGCGTTTATCGTTCGGATTCATCTGATGCCTCGGTTCAACCTGTATGCCTCGGAGGCCAGCCGTCACCATCTTTCGAGGTCTACTGCTGACAAGCAGCAGCCTTCAGACCATCAGAATTGAGTCAGCGATCAGGTTCCAGGGGAGCTACCCCTGACGAGATCAGTCGGGCGTACGTTTCGTCCATCCTCTCATCGGGCGGCACGAATATCACCGTCCCATCCCGTCCACGCGTGAGCAGCACCCGATACACATTCTTCCGGACGGCAAGCGGGTCGCGCAGCGGGCTTCTGGTGCCGCCGGAGTATCGAAGCGTCCAACCTGTCTCAGTCCATAGCAGGTCGGATCCCCACGCCAGCAACGCGCAGTCCAGTTCAAGCCCCTGCGAGGCGAATTCGGTGGCAACGGTCTGCAGTGCGCAGCAGGAATCCTCGCTACCCGGTTTCGAGTTGTACCAGGCTCCTACCTTCAACCGTTTGGTGGTCTGGAAGGTATTGTCGACACCGAACCCCGGCAGCCACTTGTCTTTGGAAGATGCAAGCATTCCATAGCGCGCCTCTCGGGCCCCCTCATAGCGCTCGCGCAAATAGGCTTTCGCGACCGAGAGATCACGCGTCACGAGAAACCGATGACCATCCGCGAACAGTTCGTCACCCAAGGGCGAGAGCGAAGCCGCAGGGGCCCGTCCCAGCAGCCCTGCGACCCATTGATGGACTTTGGGCGTGAGGTGGAAGCGGATTTCGGTATCGAGGCTGAGCGTACGATCTGAATCGATAGCGGTACCGCAATTGCCGAAGTGCTCCAACAGGACCGGCGCAGCATGGACCATCCATCTGTCACGCTCTCTGGCCTTCGACACAGCTTGCGCCCACAGGGGTACGCCAACTTCCTCGCCGACGTGGATAGCCTGTCCATCACCGATCAATGCAACGAGCACCGACCACTCCGGGATTCGCTCGCAGAACTCGATCAGATGCTCAGGCTCGGATTGTCCCAAGGGAGTTTTGTGGACCTCAGCTACACGCTCGCGGTCGTGGGCGCGCTGAGCCTCGTCGAAAACGATCAAATGCTCGGGGGGAACGGCGCGCTGACGGGCTCCGTACTGCTTCACGTACTTTTTGATGTCCTGCACGAAGGTGCGTCCTCCGCCGCCTCCTTCGCTCAATGCATCTTGCAGCACCGCCACCAACGGACCGTTTCCTGACAGGTACACCGCAGCGGCAGCAGGCTTGAGTCCTCCCCTCTGCAGGGCGAGATCGTCTAGCCACCCCGCATGCACGAGTTGCAGCCCCACCAATGTCTTGCCTGAGCCGGGAACGCCACTCAGCAGTACCAACCGTCGCGTTCTGGTGCGTGCCGCCTCATGTGCAATGGCGGTGATGGCTTCGAGAGCTGGCTCAGTCGCGGCGCGTGCGCGCTTGATCAGGGGTAATGGCCGCTTGTGAAACAGCTCCCGCGCCGCCGAGACGATCGTGGGTAAGGGCGCATAGGCATCGGGCTTGAGAAATGCTTCGGCCGACACCGCAGGTGAGTCCGACTGTGCCAACCGAAAAAGAAGGGCGTCCAGCCCCGCCGGACCAACGTGGTGAACACGGTCCACAAGGGTGGGTGTCGAAGGCCCTCCCCGAGTAACAAGCACGGGCTGCACATCATTGCCAGCGCACGCACTGTGGTAAGCCGCCAGATCCCGCGCGTACCCCCATGCCTGATCCAGCGCTCCGCGGCTCGGGTGCAAAGCCCCCTTAAGCTCCAGCACAACGACGCACCCTCGTTGCAGAACGATCACGTCGGGGCGACGGAAATCCCTCGGCAACTCGTATTCGAGGATGGCTGTGTATTCCCGGGCCTGATAGTCACGTGCCTCCAGTTCCCGACATTCATTCTGAAGCCAGGGAATGGACGCGTCCCACGCCTTGATCTGCTCGGGCGAGGCGTCCCGCACAAAGCCCTGCAGACTGGCCCGAATAATCCGGGGTTCGGACCCCGAAAAAGTAGGAAGATCGGATGTCCATCCGCACCCGTCGTAAGGCGGTGCTCGTTCCATGACGCCTCCAGCCCGAAGATGTTTACCGGGCGAAACGTACCTGGATAAGGCACTCAGCACCAGGGCATACCACCCAGAGCACGGGCTAGGAAGGCACGATCATCTCCCGTCGCATGAAGTGTGGCGTCGAAATAGAGCGCGTTGCCCTCTTAGGCCAGCGAGGACGTCACCGATATTGGAGCGTGTCGAGAGGGAAGTTTCTCGTATAGCATGGCGAGCGACGAGCGATGCTCTTTGGCAAAGGCCAGTTTCGCGGCACATGTTAATCGGGACTCCAGGGGAGGCCATCATGAATTGGCGAGACCATATCGTTGCTGACCCCGAGGTACTGGCAGGCAAGCCGGTGATCAAGGGCACGCGCGTATCGGTGCAACTTGTTCTGGAGCGACTCGCCGACGGTTGGTCTGAACAGGACCTGTACCGTTCATATCCGAAATTGTCGCCAGAGGCCCTGCACGCAGTGTTTGCATTCGCGTCTGACGTGCTACGGGATGAGGATTACGTGGCGCGAGGCATGGCCGCGGCATGAAGCCCCGCCTTCTGGCCAACGAAAATGTACCGGCCCCCTCAGTGACGCTTCTGCGAAATGTTCAATTCAATGTGTTAGCCATCGCTGAGTCGCACCCGGGTCTGTCGGACCGCAGCGTGCTCGACCTAGCGGTTGCTGACTCGCGTTGGATCGTTACCTTCGATCGCGACTACGGCGAGTTGATCTACGCAAGGCGTATGCCTCCCCCACCCGCGCTGGTACTCGTCCGAATACGTTCTTATCGCCCGGAGGAGCCTGGGCAGTTGCTTGCCGAATTGCTGGCGGAGCCGAGTCGATTTGCCGGGCAGTTTGTAGTGGTCGAGGAAGGCAGCATTCGCATTCGTCCACTACCCGACGCATGACCACCCCTCTCAAGCACCTCCCGCGCAATCGGCCGCTTTGACATTCAATCGGAGTTCCGATTCCTCACCCCCGTCTGGCATATTGCCGTCGACGCCCCGACACCGGGCCAAGACCACCGCACTCAAGGACCCCCACCCATGCACCGCGTAATCCTCTGGGGCACCGGCTTCGTCGGCAAAGCCGTGCTCAAAAGCCTCATCGGTCATCCCGCCTTCGAGCTGGTCGGCGTGCTCGTGCACGACCCGGCCAAAGAGGGCATGGACATCGGCGACATCGCGGGCATGCCGCGCACGGGCATCATCGCCTCGCGCGATGCCGCTGAAGTGCTTTCGCGCCCTGCAGATGCCGTGGCCTATTTCGGGCCGAACATGATGCACGCCGAGCAGAACATGGCGAACATCGAGGCGGCGCTGCGCGCGGGCAAGAACGTGGTGGATACCAGCATGGGCATCTTCCATTACCCGCCGCTGATTCCCGCGGAATACCGCGATCGCATACAGCGCGCCTGCGAGGCGGGCGGCACGAGCTTCCTGAGCAACGGCATCGATCCGGGTTTCGCCAACGATCTCTTCCCGATGACGCTGCTCGGCCTCTGCGGCCAGGTGAGCAGCGTGCGCACCACGGAGTTCATCGACGGCGGCAGCTATCCCGACCAGGCGAGCCTGCGCTTCATGGGGCTCTACACGCGCATGGACGAAACACCACCGCTGCAAGCCAACCCCGGCATGATGACCGGCATCTGGGGCGGGCCGCTCTACATGATCGCGCAGGCCGTGGGCGTGAAGATCGAGCGCACGCAGGAGAACTACACACGCTGGACGGGTGATCGCGCGGTGGACTTCGCGCAGGGCCGCGTGCTGCCGGGAGAGGCCGCGGCGCACCGCATCGAATTGCAGGGCATCGTCGATGGCGAGCCGCGCATCATCATCGACCACATCCACCGCCTCTACCCGGATGCCGCGCCCGAGTGGCCGCGCCCCCGCATCGACGAGACGCACGCCAACCGCGTCGAGATCATCGGCCGCCCCAACATCCTGCAAGAGACCGTGCTTTCGGATGCCGACACGGGTGACGGCAACGGGGGCGGTTGTCTGGCCACGGGCATGCGTGTGTTCAACGCGATTCCCGCCGTGTGTGCAGCGGCGCCGGGCATCCTGTCGGCGCTCGATTTGCCTGTGATTCCGGGGCGTGGTGTGATCCGCGCCGACAGCCTCAAAGGAATGCCCGCATGATCCGCACCGCACTCGCCACTGCCTCGCTCGCGCTCGCGCTCTCGCTGGGCGCAGCGCCACACGCTGCACGCGCGGCCGGGGAACTGCACGCCGAGCCGCCGAACGCGCCGCAGCAGAAGCCCGCTTTCGCAGGCCAGACGCGTGCGCCGGAGCAAAAGTCCACCGCCGCTTTCGATGTGGTCACCGTGGCGAAAGGGCTCGACTACCCGTGGGGGCTCGCCTTCCTGCCGTCCGGGGAGATGCTCGTGACGGAGCAGCCCGGGCGCCTGCGTCTGGTCTCGGCCAGCGGCGAACTGTCCGCACCCATCGCGGGCATACCGCGGGTGGATGCGCGTGCGCAGGGCGGTATGCTGGACGTGGCGATCGATCCTGATTTCGCCTCGAACGGCCTCGTGTACCTGAGCTATTCGGAACCCCGCTCGGGCGGGCGCAGCACTACCGCCGTGGCGCGCGGCACGCTGGTGCGCGAGGGCGGCCTGCGTCTCGAGGGGCTCACATCCATCTTCCGCCAGGAGCCCGCGCTGAAGTCCACGGGGCACTACGGTTCGCGGCTCGTATTCGCGCCCGACGGCATGCTCTTCATCACGCAGGGCGATCGCCAGATCGAGCAAGGCCGCGATCTCGCGCAGCGCCCCGATGCCTTGCAAGGCAAGATCGTGCGCATCCGGCCCGATGGTGCCGTGCCCGCAGACAACCCCTTCGTGGGCATGCCGGGGCATCGCGCCGAGGTCTGGTCCACGGGGCACCGCAACGTGCAGGCCGCCGCCATCAACCCTGCCACCGGCGAACTCTGGGAGGCCGAGCACGGCACCCGCGGCGGCGATGAACTGAACATCGCCCGCAAGGGAAAGAACTACGGCTGGCCGCTCATCGCCTACGGCATCGAGTACGGCGGTGCGCCCATCCGCGATGGGCTCACCGCGACGGAAGGCCTGGAGCAACCCGCCTACTACTGGGACCCGAACATCGCCCCGAGCGGGGCGATCTTTTACACGGGTGCGCTTTTTCCTGCGTGGCAAGGGAATTTGCTGGTGGGCGGCCTCGGCTCGATGAGCCTTGTACGGCTCGTCGTCGACGGTGACCGCGTGGTGGGCGAGGAGCGTCTGCTGCACGACATGAAGCCCGCGCCCGAGCGGATCCGCGATGTAGAGCAGGGGCCGGAAGGTGCGGTGTACCTGCTCACCGACAGCCCGCAGGGGCGGGTTCTGAAGCTGGTGCCGAGATGAACAGCAGGCCGCGCCCGCCGAAGCGAGCGCGGCCCTTCGGGACGTCGCGGCTCAGAGGATGAAGTCTGCCGCCACGACGGTGGCAGGGGCGCCCGAGAGGAAGATCTCGAGATCCGTGATGCCGTCGCCATTCACGTCCGCGAGCACCAGTCCGGTGGTGGAGTCGTAGCGCAGCTCTCCCGCGCTGCCGCCAAAGGGATCGGATCCGATGAACGCAAAGGCCTGATTGCCCGCCAGCACCGGGTTGGCATCGATGGCCGAGAGATTGATCAGATCCGATCCTGACGTGAAGTCCATGATGCTGTCGTGGTAGAGCGTGCCCGAGGTGCTCTCCCAGATCGTTGCATACACGAACGTGTCCGCGCCGTCGCCACCGGTCAGCAGATCGGTGCCCGCGCCGCCGCTCAGCGTGTCATTGCCCGTACCGCCGTCCAGAACGTCATTGCCCCCCTTGCCCGAGAGGCTGTCCGCGCCCTCGCCGCCCGAGAGATCGTCGTTGCCCGAGGTGCCGGACAGGACATCGTTGCCCGGTGTGCCGGGGTTCGTGGAGCCTGCCGTAACCTTGATGTCGTGCGTGCTCAAGGTGAAGGCGCTGGTGGTGTAGGTGCCCTGGAGCAGGATCGTGACATCAGCGCCGGGCGTGCCGTCGCTTCCCACGTAGAGCGTGGTTTCGTTGTTCGTCGTGTCGACGCTGATCTGCACCTGGTTGGTGGTGATGCCTGTGCCGTTGCCTGCCGTGACCGACACGCCCGTGAAGTTACGCCCGTTGATGCGGATGGTGTCACCCGCGCCCGCGTCGGTGATGGTGTCCGAACCGTTGCTGTAACTCGCGTAGACGAAGATGTCATCGCCCACTCCGCCGGTCAGCACGTCGTTGCCGCCGTTGCCCGTCAGCACGTCGTTGCCAGCGCCACCCGCGAGGCGGTCATCGCCCGACCATGACCAGAGCCGGTCGTGGCCGCTGCCGCCGGTGATGTCGAAGATCTCGAAGCCGGTATAGCGCGCGGAGTTCAGCCCGGTCGTGTCGGCGAACCTGTACCAGCCAGCGTCATAGACGTGGCGGATCGCCGTGGTGGAACTGCTGAAGTTGAGCACCAGCGTGTCGCCGATGCCGCTGTGGCCCTGCCCGTCGACCACGTGCCGGCCAGCACCGAGTTTCAGGGTGTCGTTGCCCTCGCCGAGATTGATCACGTTGTCGCCGCGGATGGCAAGCGTGTTGATCACGTCGTTCGATGCGCCCGTGTTCAGCGTGATGTTCTCGATGCCCGTGAGTGCCGTCGAGATCGTGGGCGAGATCGCGCCGTTCGCGCGGAGCGTGCCGGCGCCGGCGGGGCTCAACGTGAGCGTGAGTGCGGCGGTGGCGCCACCGTAGTCGCCCACCCAGCGATCGTTGCCCGTGCCACCGCTGATGGTGTCCTTGCCGGCGCCGCCGAACAGCACGTCGTTGCCCGCGTTGCCGGCCAGCACATCGTTGTTCGCGCCGCCGTAGAGCTGATCGCTGCCGGCACCGCCGGTGAGGTTGAAGGTCTCGAAGCCGTACCAGCGCACGGCGGCCGTGTTCAGCTTGTCGGTGTAGATCCACCAGCCACCGTCGTACACGCGGGACACCGCCGTCGTCATGCTGCTGTAGTCGACAACCAGCGTGTCGGTGTCAGCGCCGCCGTCGATGGTGTCGAAGCCGAGCCCGGCCGCAACGGTGTCATTGCCCGCATTGGTGCTGATGACGTCGTTGGTCGAGAAACCCCGGGTGCTCAGGCTGTCGTTGCCCGCACCGCTGCTGACGCGCAGGCCCTCGATGTTGCGTAGCGCGTGGCCGCCAGCCGTGCCCTGTGCAACGGTCTGGCTGGCAGTGGCATCCACGACGAGGCCCGCGAGGATCCCCGAGACATCCGCTTCCCAGTAGTCGGTGCCCTCACCGCCATTGATGTTCGCTACGCCCTGGGCGCTGTTCAGCACGTCATCGCCCGCGCCGCCGGAGAGCGTGTCACTGCCGCCAAAGCCCGAGAGATAGTCCTTGCCGCTGCCGCCCGTCACGTTCAGCTGCTCGGCACCGTAGTGGCGCACGGAATCACCGGAGCCGGAGGTGTAGAGATACCAGCCGGCATCGTACTGGTGGCTGATGTTGGTGGTGACGGCCGACCAGTTGATGATCAGCGTGTCGCTGCCCGCGCCCGCGTCCACGACGTCCACGCCACGTCCGGTGGTGATGCGGTCGTTGCCCTCGCGGGTGCTGATGCGGTCGTTGTAGACACCGGCATTGCCCGTGATGGTGTCGTCACCGAGCCAGGTGTCGGCGATCAACTGCTCCACCCCCGAGACCACCGCGCCCGTGCTCACGCTCGCCGTGGGCGTGGAAATGTCGATCTGTACCGGTGCATTTATCTCGTCGTAGGCCACGATCCATGTGTCGGTTCCCGCGCCGCCGGTGATCGAGTCGGTACCGCCGTATCCCGCCAGGGTGTCGTTGCCTGCGTTGCCGACCAGACGGTCACCGCCGTCGTAGTCCCAGCGCCCGCGCAGGAGATCGTTTCCCGCGCCGCCGGTGACGTTGAATATCTCGATCTCGAAGCGCGAGTACTGCACCGAGGCACTCGGGTCGGGCCCGTCCTGGTAGCGGTACCACCAGCCATCGAGGCTGTTGTCCTGTATGTCCTCTGCCTTGGTGCCGTAATTGACGATCAGCGTGTCGGTGCCGCCGTAGGTGCGCACCACGTCGAAGCCGAGGCCGGGCATGATCGTGTCATCGCCGGCGCCGCTGTCGATGGTGTCGTTGCCCACCACCAGGCTCGTGTTGATGAGATCGGCACCCACCCCCGTCACGATGCCGAGCGCCTCGATGTTCCGCACCTGCGCACCGGAGGCCGCCACTGGCGAGGACACACCACCGCCCCTCAGCGTGACCGCCACATCGATGCCGAGGGAGGAGTAATCCACGACCCAGGCGTCGGCCGTGCCGGCGCCGCCATCGATCACGTCATTGCCGAGGTAACTGCGGATGGTGTCGTTGCCGCCGCCGCCCGTCAGGCTGTCTGACAGCGAGAGCGAATTTCCGCCGCGCAGATCATCGCTCTCCGATCCACCGGTGATGGTGTAGGACTCGAAGTTGGCGAAGTCGATCTGGTTGAACGCCTCGTCGGCGTAATGACCCCAACCGTCGTTCCAGTAGATGATCGGGCCGGTAACGGTGCCCCAGTCGAGCACCAGACGGTCGGTGCCGCCTTGTGCATCGACCTGCACCTCGCCGAGCGGCGCGCCCCACACAGTGTCACTGTCACCGAGATACGTGACGGCCATAAAGCTACCTCCCTGTGGC
>JBILEG010000469.1:0-3086 GCA_044352225.1 Pseudomonadales bacterium
GCCGTCTTTGGAGCGCGTGTCCCAGGCGCTCGGCATGGGGTTCAGCCCTTCGGCTTCGACGTCGGCGCCGGTCAGTACGCCGATGACACCGGGCGCCTCGAGCGCGGCCGAGATGTCCACCGAGAGAATCCGCGCGTGCGCGTGCGGCGAGCGCACGAACACCGCGTGGGCCTGATCCGGTAGACGGATGTCGTCGGTGTAGCGGCCTTGGCCGGTGATGAAACGGAAGTCTTCCTTGCGGGCCTGCGATGCGCCCATGCCCGAGGCGTTGCGTGGGGCGTTCATGGGATCAGCTCCTCATCTCTTCGGCGGCGGCGAGCACCGCGGTGACGATGTTCTCGTAGCCGGTGCAGCGGCAGAGGTTGCCCTCGAGTTCCTCGCGCACGGTCGCTTCGTCCGGTGCGGGACAGCGGCGGATGATGTCGACTGCCGTCATGATCATCCCCGGTGTGCAGAAGCCGCACTGCAGGCCGTGGTGCGTGCTGAAAGCCTTTTGCACCGGGTGCAGCCCCCCGGCCCCAAGCCCCTCGATGGTGAGCACGCTGCTGCCGTCTGCCTGCGCCGCGAGCACGTTGCAGGACTTCACGGCGCGCCCGTCGAGGTGCACCACACAGGCGCCGCACTGCGCCGTGTCGCATCCAACGTGGGTGCCGGTGAGGCGCAGGCGCTCGCGCAGGAAATCCACGAGCAGGGTGCGGCCGTCGACCTCCGCCTCGATGTCCTTGCCGTTGACGTTCAGTGCAATCGCGACCATGGACGGTTTCCTCGATCAGGGATGTGGGATGCCGCGCGTGCGGGGCATCAGCGCAGCCACCAGGCCAGGGCTGCGAGTGCAGCGACGGCGGCGGCGATCAGCGCGATTCGGGCCGATGCGGACATACCCGCAGGAGCAGCCGGGACGGGGGTTGCAGGCGGGGCTTCGGTGGGTATGGCAGCCGCCTCGCCCGCGGGTTGCGGTGCCGCGGCGCTGCAGTGGCGGCTGAACTCGCCGAAGAAATCGTCGGCCATCTTGCGGGCGCTGGAATCGACCAGTCGCTGGCCGATCTGCGCGAGCTTGCCGCCGACGGTGGCTTGCGCCACATAGGAAAGAACGGTGCTGGCGCCGTCCTCGGCCAGCGTCACGGTGGCCTTGCCGCGGGCGAAACCGGCAACGCCGCCGCTGCCCTCGAAATCGATGTCGTAGGAGGCCGGCGGGGCGAGGTTTTGCAGGCTGACAGTGCCTTTGAATTTCGCCTGAACCGGACCGACCTTGGCGAACAGGCGGGCCTCGAAGCGGTTGTCTCCCACCAGGTCGAGGCCCTCGCAGCCGGGGATGCAGGACTGGAGCACAGAGGGGTCGTTCAGCTCCCGCCAAACCAGCTCGCGTGGTGCGGGAATCGGATACTCGCCGGTGAACTCCATGCTGCGCGACGCCTCGTGATGACTACCCCGACGAGTATTCCACCCGCGCGCGCGAGGCGGCAAGCAAAGATGTGCCGTGCGAGGGTACAGCGTGGAGGGATTCCCGGTCGGCCCGCAGGCATAGGACGTCCATCCCTCGGTGGCAACGACCGTAGCCGCCGCATGCGCCGGGGTTTGACGGCCGGCCGGGCTGACCGTTTACTCCGGGGGTAACCGCAGGAGGACCACCATGCAGGACATCGAGGATCTCGCGCGCCGCATCGATAGGCTCGAGACGCACATGGCCATCCGGGAGCTGGTGAGCGCCTACGCCATCGCCTGTGACGAGCAGGACATCGCGCGGCTGCGCGGACTGTTCACCCATGACGCCGTGTTCAGTTCGGCCAGCGGCCGGATGCAGGCGACGGGCGGCGAGGCAGTCTGCGCGCTGCTTGCGCGTGCGCTTGCCAACCGCGGCCCCTCCTGCCACTGGACCCACGATGTCATCGTGCGCCCCGACGCGCACGATCCCCATCGCGCCACGGGCACCGTCTACAGCCACGCCGAGACAACGCCCGACGGCGTGGTGAGCCTTGCCGCGATGCGCTATCACGACGAGTACGCGCGTGAAGAGGGCGTGTGGCGCTTCCGGCGCCGCGAGATAAGCTACCTCTACTACGTGCCGGCAGAGCAGTATCCAGCAGGCCTGAACAGTGAACTCCGGGTTCATACGGGCGCCGGCCTGGCCCCCGCGGATTATCCGGAGACGCTTCCCGCCTGGCAGGCATTCCGTCAGCAACATCGCGGAGGGTGAGACGTGAGCAGCACACGTGAGGAATCGATGGCACTCGCGAAGCGCGCACTGGCGCATTTCGTTGCGCGCTCCACCGATCAGGCGCCCGGCATCATGCCCATGCCGGTTGCGGCCTATACCGATCCGGATCGCTACCGCCACGAGATCGAGCGCGTGTTCCGGCGTCAGCCGATCGCGCTGTGCCTGTCGCTGGAGCTACCCGCTCCCGGCAATTACGTGGCGCTCGAGTTGATGGGCGTGCCGGTGCTGCTGGTGCGCGGCAGCGACGGGCAGGCCCGCGCCTTCCTGAACGTCTGCCGTCATCGCGGCGCGCAGATCTGTCCGCACGGCAGCGGCAGCGCGCGGGTCTTCTCCTGCCCCTATCACGCATGGACCTACGACGACCGTGGCGCGCTGATCGGCCGTTACCGCGGCGAGACCTTCGGCGAGGTGGATGCCGATGCGTTGGGGCTCACGCCGCTGCCGTGCGCGGAGCGCGCGGGGCTGGTGTGGGGCGTGCTGACGCCCGGACTCCCGCTCGACGTCGACGCATGGCTGGGCGGCATGCAGGAGCCGCTCTCGGGGCTCTGCCTCGGTGACTGGCACCTCTACCTGCAGCGCGATCTCCCGGGGCCGGGCTGGAAGGTCACCCTGGACGGTTACCTCGAGGTCTACCATCACGACAGCGTGCACGGCCGCACAGTGGGCAAGCACACGGTGGGCAACCTGCTGGTGTGGGACACCTATGGACCGCACCAGCGGCTCGTCTTCGGCCGACGGACCATCGGCGAGCTGCGCGATCTCCCCGAGGCGCAGTGGGAGCCGGAGAAGCACATCCGGCGTATCCACTCGGTGTTCCCCAATCTCTCGATCTCCGGGATCCTCGGCGATCACTGCCTCGTGAGTCAGGTGT
>JBILEG010000470.1:0-3079 GCA_044352225.1 Pseudomonadales bacterium
AGCGTGGTGGAGAGCGACACGAGCACCACCTCTGCCAGCCGCTCGGGTGGCAGCTTGGCGATGGAGTTGCCGATGCCGGCAGAGAGATCGAAACGGGTCGTGAGGCTTTTGGCGGTGGCTACAACGCGGTCTGCAGCATCCAGCAGGACCGCGTCGGTGAAGGTGCCGCCTGCGTCGATGCCCAGACGCAGGCGGGCGGGCGCCTCGCTCACGAGAAAGCGTCGGGCATGGAGGCCTTGCGCCGCGCGATGTAGTCCTGCAGCGCTTCTTCGGTGGCCTCGTCGATGTACGGCGCCTGGTACTCGGCCAGCACGCGCTTCCAGCGGGTGTTGGCGCGCTGGGCCATGTCGAGCGAGCCCTCGGCGAGCCATTGCTCGTAGCTGTTGTTGTCCGTGATGGGCGAGCGGTAGAAGGCCGTTTCGAAATTCGACTGGGTGTGGGCGCAGCCGAGAAAGTGCTTGCCGGGGCCCACTTCGCGCAGCGCATCGAGCGCCTGACCGTTGTCGCTCAGATCCACGCCCGCGAGCAGCGTGTGCATCATGCCGGCCTGGTCTACGTCGAGAATGAATTTCTCGTAGCCCATCGCGAGCCCGCCTTCGAGCCAGCCTGCCGTGTGCAGCACGAAGTTCACACCGCCGAGGCACGTCGGTATCAGAGTGTTCGCGGATTCGGATGCCGCTTGCGCATCCGGGATTTTGGAACCGCAGAGACCGCCGCCCGAGCGGAAGGGCACGCCCAGGCGCCGCGCCAGCGCGGCCATCACGTAGAGCACCAGTGCGGGCTCGGGCGTGCCAAAGGTGGGCGCACCCGATTGCATCGACATGCTGGAGGCAAAGCTGCCCATCACCACGGGTGCGCCGGGGTTCACCAGTTGTACCAGCGTCATGCCGGCGAGGGCTTCGGCCAGGGTTTGCGCTGCGGTGCCCGCCACCGTCACCGGCGACATCGCGCCCGAGAGGATGAATGGCGTGATCAGCGTGGCCTGGTTGGCGCGCGCATAGACCTTTGCGGCCCCGAGCATGGTGTCGTCGAAGGTGAGCGGCGAGTTGGCGTTGATCAGGTTGATCATCACCGTGCGGGGCTTGCCGGTCAGCGGATCGATGAAGTTGTCACCGAAGGCGATACGCGCCATTTCCACGCTGTCTTGCGCGCGCTCGGGGTGCGTCACCGAGCCCATGAAGGGTTTGTCGCTGTAGCGGATGTGCGCGTGCACCATGTCGAGGTGGCGCTTGTTCACCGGCAGATCCACCGGCTCGCAGACCGTGCCGCCCGAGTGGTGCAGGGAGTTGCTCGAATACGTGAGCTTCACGAAATTGCGGAAGTCCTCGATGGTCGCGTAGCGGCGGCCCTTGTCGAGGTCGTGCACGAAGGGCGAACCATAGGCCGGTGCGAAAACCGTGTTCGGGCCGCCGATCTCTACGCTGCGCGCGGGGTTGCGTGCGTGCTGCGTGAACTGCCGGGGCGCCGTGGCTTGCACCAGCGTGCGGCACATCCCGCGGGGAAAGCGCACGCGCGTGCCCTGGATATCGGCGCCGGCCTGACGGAACAGATCGAGTGCTTCCTGGTCCTGGAGGAAATCGATGCCGATTTCCTCGAGGATGGTGTCGGCGTTGTGTTCGATGGTCTCGAGGCCTTCAGGCCCCACGACCTCGTAATAGGGCACGTTGCGCGTGATGTACGGCACGGAAGAGGCCGCGCTGGCGGCACGCGTGGCGCGCTTGGCGTCCCGGCCACCACCGCCGCGGCGTGACGTCTGTGCCGGCGTGGCGCTGTCTGCTGTATCACTCATGTCGCTGACCTCCTGCCTGTGCGGCGGGCGCGGCCGGCCCCGGCCTCACCCGATGAATGCATCCGCGGCGGAAGCACCACGGCTTCCTGCAGGCGCGTGTACGGCGCCGTGAGGTGCGGAATGGCCATCGCTTCGACAAAAAACTCCTGGAAGCGTGGCTCGACCGCGGTTTCGATTTTCTCGACCTGGCGCACGATGCGTTCGATGTCCTCGCGGCCGCTGCGATCGAGCAGCGCGATGCGCGCACCCGTGCCCGCCGCGTTCCCCGCCGAGCTCACGCCCGCAAGCGTGCAGTCCGGGATCATGCCAAGGACCATCGCATACTTCACGTCGATATGGCTGCCGAAAGCGCCTGCCAGGCGGATGCGGTCGACGTGGTCCACGCCAAGGCGCTCCATCAGAAGCCGCACACCCGCGTAGAGCGCGGCTTTGCCCAGCTGGATGGCGCGCACATCGTTCTGCGTGAGGCGCAGGGCAGGGCGGCCGTCGACGGCGGGCACGAGTTCGTAGACGAAGGTGCGCCCCTCGGCGCGCACGCGTGGGTTGCGCTCGGCGCACTCGCCACGAATCGTACCGTCGTGGGCGATCACGCTCGCCAGGTAGAGCTCGGCGATCAGTTCGATGATGCCGCTGCCGCAGACGCCCGTGATGCCGGTGGCCGCGGTGGCCTCTGCAAAGCCGGGCTCGTCTGACCAGAGCTCGGAGCCGATGACACGGAAGCGCGGCTCGAGTGTTTCGTGGTCGACGCGCACGCGTTCGATCGCACCGGGCGCAGCGCGCTGGCCGCAGCTGATCTGCGCGCCCTCGAAGGCAGGTCCCGTGGGGCTGGAGCAGGCGAGCAGGCGGTCACGGTTGCCCAGCACGATCTCGGCGTTCGTGCCCACGTCCACCAGAAGCGTCATCTCCTGCAACTGGTCCGGGCGCTCGGCCAGGATCACGCCTGCGGCATCCGCGCCCACGTGCCCCGCGATGCAGGGCAGCACGTAGATGCGCGCGTTGCGGTGGATCGCCAGATCGATCTCTATGGCCCACAGCGAGACCGCAGTGTCGGTGGTGAGCGCGAAGGGCGCTCCGCCAAGCTCCGTCGGGTCGATGCCGAGCAGCAGGTGATGCATGATCGGGTTGCCGACGAAGGTGGCTTCGAGAATATCGTCGGTGGTGATGCCGGCCTGCTCGGCAAGGTCACGCGCAAGACCGTTCATTGCCTCGCGGACCACGAGGGTCATTTCCCGGTCGCCGCCCGGATTCATCATCACGTAAGAGACCCGGCTCATCAGGTCTTCGCCGAAG
>JBILEG010000472.1:0-3075 GCA_044352225.1 Pseudomonadales bacterium
CGTGGTCTCGGTCGCCCTCTACACGGCGGTCGTCACCTGGGCCCTCCTGAAACTCATCGGCATGATCACGCCACTGCGCGTCAGCATCGAAGAGGAAACCGAGGGCCTGGACGTGGTCCTCCACAACGAACGTGGCTATGACCTCTGAGCCGCGACACTTCCTGCTGTATCACACCGCCGGCTGCCACTTGTGCGAGATGGCGGAGGAGGTGCTCCGGCCGCTCGCCGCGCGCGAAGGCTGGCGTGTGGAGCAGGTGGACATCGCAGGGGACGAGGCGCTCGAGGAGCGCTATGGCGTGCGCATACCGGTGATCCGGGACGCGTCGAGCGGCACGGAAATCGGCTGGCCCTTCGATGCAGAGGCGGTGCTCGCGGCCTTCAGCCGTTGAACATCGCCTGCATCGCCCGGCCTGCCCAGCGCAGGCTCTCCAGATAGGCCTGCTCGGCCTCGGCCTTGCCCACGCCGAGCCTCGCCAGCGCCTCCCAGGGAGCGCTGCTCCATTCCCCTTTTTCGAAAGCGATGGCCGTCGCGACCCAGACCCCGGCCTCTGCCGCTCGCCGCGCCCCGTCTGCGGAGATGCCGGGCACAGCGCCAAGCCCGCCGCCGGGGCTACGTGCAGGGGCGTCGAGGAAGGCGTCCATCAGCGACAGTACGCCCGCTTCGAAAGCACTTGCCGCGTGCGCCGGCGAGCAGGCTTCGCCGAGGCGTTCGCAGGCACGTGCCCTGGCGAGCGCGAGCCGCAGGAGCTCGCGCGGCTTGTAATCGACGCTCGCCAGTACCGCGATGCAACTGCGGCCCTTCGCACGCGGCCCGAGCGCGGCCAGCGCTTGCTCCAGTGTTTCCAGGCGGTCTTTGTTCCTGCTATCGGGGCCGTTTGCCAGCCGCAGCAGCCGCAGCCCTGGCATCGGATCACGCAAGCCGAGTACATGCGCGAGTTCCGTTTGCGAGCCCGCGCGCAGCAACGCGTCGAGCTGCGCGCGCAGCGCCACCTGGTCAGGCCCTTGCCGCTCGCCGTGCACGGCTTGGGGGTGCGAGAGGAAGAACCCCTGGAAGTAGCTGAAGCCCAGATCGGCGCAGTGGTTGTGCATCTCCCAGGATTCGATCTTCTCCGCCAGCAAGCGCAGCGGGTGGTTGCGCAGCTTGCGTACCTCTGCGCGCAGCTCCGGTTCGCTCATCGCGAGCACATCGAGCTTCACGATGTCGGCGAGCGCGAGCATGGGCTCCAGAGCGGCGTGGTGCCGGAAATCATCGAGCGCGATGCCGAAGCCCTGCTCGCGCAGCGCCGCGAGCCCGGCGATCACCCGCGGCGTGGGCCGTACATCTTCCAGAACCTCCACGATGATCAGCCCGGGCGGTACGGCAGGGGGATGCAGAATCAGGTGTTCGGTGAAATTGATGAGCGCCGGTTTGCCCTCGGTGATGTCGGCAATGCCAGCCGGGCCGAAGGCATCGAGCAGCAATTGGGAGGAGGCAGCGTCACCGTCGCCGGTGGAAAAACGCGCGGGGTCCATCGAGCGGTGAAGCAGTTCATAGGCGAAGACGTTCAGCGTGGTGTCGAAGACGGGCTGACGCGCCAGCAGCAGCCTTTGCGACCCCGCGGACTCAGCGGCCGGGTTCACGGCTGCTACCGGGACTGCGGATCACCCGCTCGTCGGGCCGCACCAGCGGTGTTTCGCGGCCACCCAGATAGGCGTAGATCACGGCGAAGGACAGCACGTTCTGCACGTACTGCCGCGTTTCCTTGAAGGGAATGGTTTCCGTGAAGAGGTCGTGATCCACGGGGCCCGGAAGCCGCCGCAGCCACTGGCGCACGCGCCCCGGGCCCGCGTTGTAGGCCGCAGCCGCGAGGACGCGGTTCTGGCCGAAGTCATCGAGCATGAGGCGCATGTAGTGGCTGCCCAGTTGCACGTTCGTCCCGGGGTCCAGGAGGTCTGCGCTGCCGCGGTAGCGAAGCCCCGAGGCGCGAGCGGTCTGCTGCGCGGTGGCCGGCATCAGCTGCATCAGACCCATCGCCCCGACCGGCGAGCGCGCGCCTGGGTTGAGCGCGCTTTCCTGACGGGCGATCGCGAAGAGCCAGTGCGTGTCCAACTGTTGGCGCTTGCCTGCCGCGTCGAAATGTTCGCGATGGATCACGGGGAATCGCAGTTCCAGATCGTTCCATTCTTTTGCAGCCGCGACCGTGGTGATGGCGAGCGTGTGCCAACCCCAGGTGTCGGCCAGACGCGCGGCGGCGAGGCGTTGGCGCTCGTCGAGTCTGGCCGTGGTCCAGCCGAATTCGCGGCGCGAGGCAATCACATCACCGGTGAGGAAGAACTCCCGGGCCCGCATGATGCCCGGCTCGCGCGCCGTGGCCTCGAGTATGGCCGGCTCTACCACGGTGCTCCGGTGCTGCATCTCGAAGGGTTCGCCGATGCGTTCGGCGGCAAGGAACCCGTAGTAACTGCGTGTGGCCCGCACTGCGGCGAAGCGCTCCTTCAATGCTGCACCATCCAGCGCGCCGCGTGCCTCGGCCGCGCGCGTCTTCCAATAGTCCCAGCGTTGCGCCGCACTTTCTGGCGCGGGGCCCGTGCTCAGCGCTGCGCTGACGCCGTTCCAGTCCTGTTCGCGCAGGGCGTAGCGCAGCGCGTCCTCCGTGAGAGCCTCGCTTTGCGCCGTCGGAGGCAGGCCGAGAACCCACTGCAAGGCCTCTGCGGGCGAGTTCAGGGCGAGCGCAGCCGCGATGCGCGGGGCCACGCGCTGCTGGCCAGCGGCATCCAGCACGCCCGTGCGGCTGTAGTCGTCGAACCCTTTCCGGGCTCCGGCCGGATCGGACTTCGCGAGGCGCGAGAGACCACTGGCAACGATGCGGGCGTGGCGCGGGTTTGCTGCGTTGAATCGACGCGCTTCGCGGACGCGGGCCGGTGTATCCAGCACCGAGAGGAACAGCGTGGCATCGGCAGCGTGCGGGGTGTCGAGGAAACGCTGCAGATAACGCGCGAGCGCAGTCTCTCCTGCATCGAGCGCGAGTTCGAAGCGCTGCCAGGCGGCTTCTGGGCCCGGGTTTCCCTGCGCCAGCCAGGGCGCGAGCGCCGCGT
>JBILEG010000471.1:0-3075 GCA_044352225.1 Pseudomonadales bacterium
AAAGTCACTATCGCGTGATGCGGGACGTGCTGGCGTTTCACGCCTGCACGCCGTCTTGCCCCGGCGCGCCTACGGGCGCCCCGGGCTCACTCCTCAGCCCCGTTTGCGGATCCGGGCCTGGAAGGCCTCCATTCCTGCGCGGGACTCCGCATCCAGCAATTTGACGCTGGGACGCTCCGACAGCGAGACCAGCACCGCCGCGAGTTCGGGAAATGACTCGAGCAACTCCCGACCATAGACCTTGCGCGTCACCATGGCCGCGATAGGAAAGGTGAACACCGCCACGATATCGGCGAGGGTCAGCGCATCCCCCATCACGAAACTCCGGCAGTCCAGCACGCGCGCCAGGGCGGCCACGCCACGCCGCAGCACAGGGTCGACCTCCTGCACCGTCTGCTCCGGGTTGCTGCCGCCCATCAGGACGCCGGGGAAAAGCCGGCGCGCCGGCAGCTCGATATACAGCTCGATCATCTTCATCGCCTCGCGCACCCGTGCACGCGCGAACGGGTCTGCCGGCAGCAGACGCGGGCCCGGGACGACCTCCTCGATGTACTCGAGGATCACCGAGGTCTCGGCAATGAAACCGTCTGGGGTCTCGAGCGCAGGTACCTTGCCCATGGGGCTGCGTGCCAGAAATCCCTCCTCCTGTGCCGGAAACGCATCAACAACGTCGAAGCTGGCGCCCTTCTCCAGCAGCGCCATCCTGACCATGTTGTGGTAGTTGCTGACGGCAAAGCCGTGGACCTTGAGCATTCGTGTTCTCCCTGTGTTGAGCGCGTGGCTGCACTATAATCGGCGCGCAGTTCCGGGGCACCCGCCCTCTCACATCGAGGAGTACACACCGTGCTTGAAGCCTATCGCCAACACGTTGCCGAACGCGCCGCACAGGGCATCCCGGCCAAGCCCCTTCACGCCGAGTGGACGACCCAACTGGTCGAACTCCTCAAGTCCCCGCCACCGGGCGAAGAAGCCTTCCTCCTCGACCTCATCACCAATCGCGTGCCGCCGGGCGTGGACGAAGCCGCCTACGTGAAGGCGGCGTTCCTCAGCGCCATCGTGCGCGGCGAGGCCGCTTCTCCGATCATCAGCCGCGCCACGGCCGTGCGCCTGCTCGGCGACATGCTCGGTGGCTACAACATCGGCACGCTGGTCGACGCACTGGACGACGCCGAACTCGGCGCGCTTGCGGCTGAAGAACTGAAAGGCACGTTGCTGATGTTCGACGCCTTCCACGATGTCGCCGAGAAGCACCGTGCAGGCAACGCACACGCCACCGGGGTCGTGCGGTCCTGGGCCGAGGGTGAATGGTTCACGCGCCGCCCTGCCGTCCCGGAGTCCATGAAAACCGTGGTCTTCAAGGTCACTGGCGAGACCAACACCGATGATCTCTCCCCCGCCCCCGACGCATGGAGTCGCCCCGATATCCCGCTCCACGCGCTCGCCATGTACAAGATGCGCCGCGACGGACTCGAGCCCGACGAAGCCGGCGCCATCGGCCCGCTCAAGCAGATCGAGGCACTCAAGGCCCGCGGGATCCCCGTCTCCTTCGTAGGAGACGTGGTGGGCACCGGCTCGAGCCGCAAGTCCGCCACCAACTCGGTGCTCTGGTTCTTCGGCGACGACATACCCGGCGTGCCCAACAAGCGAACCGGCGGCGTATGCTTCGGCGGGAAGGTCGCACCGATCTTCTACAACACCATGGAGGACGCCGGCGCGCTGGTGTTCGAGGCCCCGGTAGAGCGCATCGGCATGGGCGATGAGATCGAGATCCGCCCCTACGAAGGCAAGATCCTTAACGCCAGCACAGGCGAAATCCTGTCCTCCTTCGAACTGAAGTCCGACGTGCTGCTGGACGAAGTCCGCGCGGGCGGTCGCATCAACCTGATCGTGGGCCGCGGACTCACGCAGAAAGCACGCAAGGAACTCGGCCTTCCCGCCTCAACGCTGTTCCGTACCCCGCAGCAGCCTGCGGACAGTGGCAAGGGTTTCACGCTGGCGCAAAAAATGGTGGGCCGCGCCTGCGGCGTTGAGGGCATCCGCCCGGGCACCTACTGCGAGCCGCGCATGACAACGGTCGGCTCCCAGGACACCACCGGCCCGATGACGCGTGATGAACTGAAAGACCTTGCTTGTCTCGGCTTCTCGGCCGATCTGGTGATGCAGAGCTTCTGCCATACGGCGGCCTACCCGAAGCCCGTCGATATCCAGACCCAGCACACCCTGCCCGACTTCATCATGACGCGCGGTGGCGTATCGCTGCGCCCGGGTGACGGCATCATCCACAGCTGGCTGAACCGCATGCTGCTTCCGGATACGGTCGGCACCGGCGGCGACTCGCACACGCGTTTCCCCATGGGCATTTCCTTCCCCGCAGGCTCCGGGCTCGTGGCCTTCGCCGCAGCAACCGGTGTGATGCCGCTCGATATGCCCGAGTCCATACTCGTGCGCTTCAAGGGCAAAATGCAGCCCGGCATCACCTTGCGAGACCTCGTACACGCGATTCCCTACTACGGGATCAAGCAAGGGCTGCTGACGGTCGAGAAAAAGGGCAAGAAGAATGCCTTCTCCGGCTGCATCCTCGAGATCGAGGGGCTTGAAAATCTCACGGTGGAACAGGCCTTCGAACTCTCGGATGCATCAGCGGAACGTTCGGCGGCGGGCTGTACCATCAAGCTGTCGGAGGCCACGATCTCCGAATACCTGCGCTCGAACGTCACACTGCTGCGCTGGATGGTGAGCGAGGGCTACGGGGACCGCCGCACTCTCGAGCGCCGGGCCCAGGCGATGGAAGCCTGGCTGGCGAAACCAGAACTCCTGTCAGCAGATGCCGATGCCGAGTACGAGCACGTGATCGAGATCGATCTGGCCGACGTGACAGAGCCGATCGTCTGCGCCCCCAATGACCCCGACGATGCGCGACTGCTCTCTTCTGTTGCCGGTGACAAGGTAGACGAGGTGTTCATCGGCTCCTGCATGACCAACATCGGTCACTACCGTGCTGCCGGCAAACTCCTCGAGAAGTTCAAGGGAACCATACCCACACGGCTGTGGATCGCCCCGCCCACCCGCATGGAC
>JBILEG010000473.1:0-3068 GCA_044352225.1 Pseudomonadales bacterium
GTAGTAGGGGTTGGGTACTAGCACCGTGTAGCCCGCCTCCGCGAGACGGCGCGCCATTGCCCGCTTGGCGGGGCGCAGGCCCAGGGCATCGGTCCAGAGCAGTACGCCGGGGCAGGGGCCAGTGCCTGCACTGAACAGCGCGGCGTCGCAGTGGCCGCCGGGCATCGGAATGAGGACATCGCGCTCGATCACGGATGGAACGTCCTTGGTGTGGAAGTGGGTGGAGGATAGCGCCTGCGCCGCGGTTGTGGCAGGCGCCCTGTGCCTCGTGTCGGCGCATGGCGCGCTCCTGCACTTCCGGACGACGTTGTGGCCGCTCTCAGGTCGCTTCGATGTCGATGTCGGGCAGGCTGTCGAAGAGCTGGTGCCGGCCAGCGACGGCCGCTAACCCCACGGTGGTGTTTGCCCGGCCATGGGCCGGGGCTTACCATCGCGCGCAATCCCCCGGAGATGCCCCATGAATACCCTTAACGTCACGCCGCCGCCGCTCGTCAGCAATGCCAGCCTCTGGGAGCGCCGCACCGCCGCCGTCCCCCGCGGCGTGGGCAGCGCCACGCAACGCTTCGCCGACCGCGCCGAGAACGCCGAGATCTGGGACGTCGAGGGCAAGCGCTACATCGATTTCGGCGGCGGCATCGGGGTGCTGAACACCGGTCACCGCCACCCGCGCGTGATGGCGGCCATCGAGGCGCAGCTCCAGCGCGTGATCCACACCTGTTTTCAGGTGATGCCCTACGAGCCCTACGTGGAACTCGCCGAGAAGCTGAACGAGATCGCTCCGATCAGCGGGCCCTGCAAGTCCATCTTCCTGTCCACCGGTGCCGAGGCGGTTGAAAACGCCGTGAAGATCGCGCGCGCCGCGACGAAGCGCCCGGGCATCATCGCCTTCAGCGGCGGCTTCCACGGCCGCACCATGATGGGCATGGCGCTCACCGGCAAGGTGGCGCCCTACAAGATCGGCTTCGGGCCTTTCCCTTCAGACGTCTACCACGCGCGCTTCCCGCACCCCTATCACGGCGTGAGCGTCGCAGACACGCTCGCCGACCTCCACCACCTCTTCAAGAGCGACATCGAGCCCTCGCGCGTTGCGGCCATCATCGTCGAGCCTGTGCAGGGCGAGGGCGGTTTCACCGTGGCGCCGCCCGAGCTGATGCGGGCACTGCGCGCACTCTGCGACGAGCACGGGATGTTGCTGATCGCCGATGAGGTGCAGTCCGGCTTCGCGCGGACGGGCCGCTTCTTTGCGATGGAACACTACGACGTGGAGGCCGACATCCTCACCGTCGCCAAGTCGATCGGCGGCGGCTTGCCGCTCTCCGGCGTGGTGGGACGCGCAGAGGTGATGGACGCGCCGGCGCCTGGTGGCCTCGGCGGTACCTATGCGGGCAACCCTGTTGCCTGTGCCGCGGCCTGTGCCGTGATCGATGTGATCCGCGAAGAGGGCATCGTGCCGCGGGCCCAGGCCATGGGCGAGCGCTTCCGCGCGCACGTCGGCGCGCTGGCAGCGGATCCCGCGAACGGCATCGGCGAAATCCGCGGCCTGGGTGCCATGGTGGCCTTCGAATTCGTCAAACCCGGCACGCACGAGCCCGACGCGGAGCGCACCAAGGCCGTCACCACCCGCGCTGCGGAACTCGGCCTCGTGCTGCTCAGCTGCGGCGTTTACTACAACACCATCCGCGTGCTGGTTCCCATCACGGCCAGCGATGCCATCTTCGAGGAAGGTCTCGCCATCCTTGCCAGGACGATCGCCGAGACGCGCGGGTGAAGCCCTGGCCCGTCGCGGGACGCGGCGGGCACCTGCTGCGCCTGCTGCTCGCGCTTGCGTGTTGCGTGGCGGGCGCCGTGCCGCTGCGCGCGGAGCCGGGCCGCGCCGGCGAACTCTTTGCCGCCTTGCGCCCGGCCGTGGTGCAGATACGTGTGATCGATCTCGCCTCCGGTGACAAAGCTTCCCTCGGTTCGGGCTTCCAGATCTCCGCAGACGGGCTGGTCGCCACCAATTTCCACGTGATAGCCGATGCCGCTCACGAGCCTGCTCGCTACCGGCTCGAGTATCCGGGCGAGGACGGCGTCGCCGTGCCCCTGCAACTGCTCGACGTGGACGTGGTCCACGACCTTGCGGTGTTGCGGGCAGCCACCCCGCTGCCCGGCATGCTGGCGCAGGCGAGCGCGGAACTCGCGCAGGGCGAGCGCATCTTCTCGATGGGCAACCCGCTCGATCTGGCGATGACGATCGTCGAGGGCACGTACAACGGCTTCGTCGAGGGCGCTCGCTACCGGAAGATCCTGTTCTCGGGCTCACTCAACCCCGGCATGAGCGGCGGCCCCGCACTGAACCAGCGCGGCGAGGTGGTGGGCATCAACGTCTCGCACGGCGGCGAGCAGATCAGCTTCCTCGTGCCGGTCAGTTATCTCGCGGCTTTGCAGAAGAGGGCGCTCGACCCCGAGCGTGCCGGCAAGGACATGGCCACCCGCATCAGCGATGCCTTGCTCGAAGACCAGGATGCGTTTTTCGGTGCCCTGCTCGCCGCCCCGTGGGCCAGCCGTCCGCTCGGGCATTTCCGCGTCCCCGGCAGCCTCGGGCCCTCGGTGCAGTGCTGGGGCGGATCCGACGAGATCGATGAGGAGCTTTTCGCGCACATCGGGCAGGAGTGCGGATCCGACGACACCGTCTTCGTGGGCGATGACCTGCAGACGGGAGGTCTGCGCTATTCCTTCCACGCTTACAACACCGAGGATCTGGGCCTCGTGCGTTTCTATTCGCTGCTCGACGGGCAGTACGCCCACAGCGATTGGTTTGCCGCCACGGATGCCAAGCAGGTAGGGAATTTCGACTGCCGCGAGGATTTCCTGGAGGGGCAGGGCATTGCCTGGCGCATCAGTGTCTGCGCACGGCGTTACACGGAATTACCGGGCCTCTTTGACATGAGCGTGGTGATGGCCACCACTGCGTACCCGCGCGAAGGGCTGGTGGCGAACCTCGCGCTGAACGGTGTCAGCGAGCCGCGCGCGCGGGAGTTCCTGCGACGCTTCGTGGAGTCTGTCTCATGGGCGCCCTGATCCTGCGC
>JBILEG010000474.1:0-3066 GCA_044352225.1 Pseudomonadales bacterium
CTGCGGGAGTTCAGCCGCGAGTGCCGCGCCCAGATCCGCATCGAAATGCCGCAGCAACCTCTCACCGCGATAGGCCAGTGTGGTCTTCACGCCCAGGCCGTTGAGGATCCCCGCGAACTCCACAGCAATGTAGCCACCGCCGACCACCACCGCGCGCTGGGGCAGTTCCTCCAGATGGAACATTTCGTTCGAGGTAACCACATGTTCGCGCCCCGGGAAGTCGGGCACCCAGGGCCAGGCACCTGTCGCGATCAGGATATGGCGCGCCGACAGCCGTTCGCCTGCCACCTCCACCGTGTGGGGATCGATAAGACGCGCTCGCCCTTCCAGGATGCGCACACCGCGCCCCTCGAGCAGGTTTCGGTAAACACCGTTCAGGCGGGAAATCTCGCGATCCTTGTTTGCCCGCAGGCGAGACCACTCGAAGCGGATCTGACCGGGATCCCAGCCGAAGCCCGCGGCGTCCTCGAATTCCTCGTGGTAGTGCGCTGCCAGCACGAAGAGCTTCTTGGGCACACAGCCCACGTTGACGCAGGTCCCTCCCAGATAACGCTCCTCGGCGATCGCCACGCGCGCGCCCGCTGCAGCGGCCATCCGCGCGCAGCGAACGCCGCCGGAACCGGCACCGATCACGAACAGGTCCAGGTCGTAGTCAGACATCGGTACTCCTCGGAGTGGAACGGAACCACGACAGCCTCGGGTGCAGGCTGACGACGCTTCCGACAATGGTAAGCGTGGGACCACGGACCTCAGCGGATGCGAGTTCCGCTGGCATGTCGCGCAAGGTGGAGACCAGCACGCGCTGCGCGGGCAATGTTCCCTGCTGCACCAGTGCGATCGGCGTGCCGGGATCGGCCCCGTGCTCGATCAGCCGCTCGCATATCTGCGGCAGACCCACGCGCCCCATGTAGAACACCAGGGTTTCCCGCGGCTGCAGAAGGCCTGCCCAGTCGAGATCGACGGTACCGTCGCGCAGATGCCCGGCGATGAAGCGCACAGACTGCGCGTGATCCCGATGCGTGAGCGGAATCCCTGCATAGGCCGCGCAACCGTTGGCCGCACTGATACCCGGGACCACCTGGAAAGGAATGCCGGCGGCGGCGAGTTGCTCGATTTCCTCACCGCCGCGCCCGAAAACGAAAGGATCCCCCCCCTTCAGCCGGAGCACCCGCTTCCCGGCGCGGGCTAGATCCACCAGCAACTGGTTGATATCGGGCTGCGGAACCGCGTGTTCACCGCGGCGCTTGCCGACGTAGATCCGTTCGGCATCCCGCCTCACGAGGTCGAGAACGGCATCACTCACCAGACGGTCGTGCAGCACCACATCCGCTCTCTGCATCAGACGGAAGGCCCGGAACGTCAGCAGATCCGGATCGCCCGGACCCGCACCCACGAGATAGACCTCGCCCACAGACGAGACTGCAGTGAGCTCATCGACGAGCAAGGCCTCGGCGCCCTCCTCGTCTCCGGCATACACCCGCTCGGCAACCGGACCGTCGACCAGTCTCTCCCACGCGCGCAACCGCAGCGCCGGGTCGGGCTGCGCAGCGCGAATGCGCTCACGCCGCGCACCCAGCCAGTCAGCGAGCTTGCCGACGCCCGCGGGCAGCAGCGTCTCGAGTTGGGCGCGTAACTTGCGGGCGAGCACCGGCGCGCGGCCGCCGGTCGAGAAGGCGGCTATCACCGGCGAGCGATCGAGGATACTTGGCAGGATGAAATCGCAGAGTTCGGGCACGTCGGCGACATTTACCGGAATGCGCAAGGCTTGCGCCGCAGTATGGACGGCCCGGTCGACGTCCCCGATGCCCGTCGCCGAGATGACGAGCACCTGTTCTGACAGGTGGTCCGCGTGGAACGGCTCAAGGACCACACCACCACGGCTGGCACGTGCGAGTTCGGCCAGTTCCGGAAGCACCTCGGGCGCCACGACGCCGATGCGCGCGCCTGCCCGGGCCAGCAGTTCGCTCTTGCGAAGCGCCACCTTGCCACCGCCGACCACCAGCACGGGGCGGTCGCTCAAACGCAGGAAGAGCGGCAGGTAATCCACGCGGGAATCAGCCCGGAGCGAGGATGCGTTCCTCGCCGCGCATGAACGGCCGGAGCGCGGGCGGCAGCACCACGCTGCCGTCGGCCTGCTGGCCGTTCTCGAGCACGGCGATCATGGTTCGCCCGACGGCAAGGCCAGAGCCATTCAGGGTGTGCAGCAGTTCGGGCTTGCCCGTGGCGGGATTCCTGAAGCGGGCGAGCATCCGGCGCGCCTGGAAATCCCCCATGTTCGAGCAGGAGGAAATCTCCCGGTAGCGCCCCTGCCCGGGAAGCCACACCTCGAGATCGTAGGTCTTGCGCGAGGCGAAACCCATGTCACCGCCGCAGAGAAGCACCTTGCGATAAGGCAGATCGAGTCGCTGGAGCACCGCCTCGGCATGCCCTGTGAGTTCCTCCAGAGCCGCATCCGAGTCCTCGGGCCGCACGAGTTGCACCAATTCCACCTTCTCGAACTGGTGCTGGCGGATCATGCCGCGCTGGTCACGCCCATAACTGCCTGCCTCACTGCGGAAACACGGTGTCTGGCTGACCATCCTTACCGGCAGCAGCGCGGCATTGTCGAGTATCGCGTCGCGTGCGAGGTTCGTGACCGGCACCTCTGCCGTCGGAATAAGGTAATAGCCCTGATCACCGTCCAGGCGGAAAAGGTCCTCGGCGAACTTAGGTAGCTGCCCGGTGCCATAGGCCGAGGCGGTGTTCACCATGTAGGGAACATAGACCTCCTCATAGCCGTGCTCGCGTGTGTGCAAATCGAGCATGAACTGCGCGATGCCGCGGTGAAGCCGTGCGAGTTCGCCGCGCAGCACCACGAAGCGCGCACCGGTGAGCTTGGCTGCGGCGTCGAAATCCATGGCCGCACGCCGTTCGCCGAGTGCCACGTGATCGAGCGCCACGAAGCCGAGTTCCCGGGGCGTGCCCCAGCGCAGCACTTCGAGGTTCTGCTCCTCGCCCTCGCCCTCGGGCACTTCCGGTGCGGGCGGGTTGGGAATGGCCGACAGAAAGGCGTTCAGCGCCGCGTGA
>JBILEG010000476.1:0-3057 GCA_044352225.1 Pseudomonadales bacterium
CGCTGAAGACGCCGCAGCGATCACACGTGCACCCAGGCATTTGCCCACCTGCACGGCTGCGCTTCCCGTGCCGCCGGCCGCACCGAGCACCAACAAGGTTTCACCCGCGCGAAGCCCTGCACGCTGGATCAAGGCGTGGGCCGCAGTCTGGTAGTTCACGAGGAATGCGGCGCCCACGTCGGCGCTGAGCACGGAGGGCAGCGGCATCAGTGTTGCGGCAGGCACGCACACGTATTCCGCAAAGACTCTGCCGAAACTGCCGCCGATCACGCGCTGCCCCGGCACGGGGCTTTGCACACCCTCGCCGCAACTCTCGACGATGCCCGCGAACTCCGAGCCCGGCACGAAGGGCAGCGGCGGGCGCACCTGGTAGCCACCGCGCGCCATCAGCGCATCGAAATACCCCACGCCCGCAGCCAGCACGCGCACGCGCGCCTCGCCGGCAGCGGGAGCGGGCATGGGGACCTCACGCAGTGCGTAACAATCGGGCGGTCCGAGTTCGTCGGCAATGACGGCTTTCATGCGTTTTTTCTCCTACGGAATCGCCAAGCTGCAGCACGATGGTCGGCAGCATCCTCTGCACCCGCGAGCTCGTGACACCCCAAGCCCTCCCGTGATCACGGGATAGCGTACCGCTCGGCCTTACACAAAGCTCCCGACAGTCCCTGAACGCGCACAAACGAAGAGGAACGCCGCGTGAGCGAAGCCACATATCTTGGCCAGAAAACGCTTGATTGCTTCGCCCTCGCGCCCGTCAAGTCTGAGTCCGCGGCGTTGCTGGTCATCGATGCCCGCGTGGAGCATCGGGAATCCCTGCTCCGCCTGCTCGACAGCGGTGCCCATTTGCTTGTGATGGAACCTTCCGAGGCGGCACTCGATGGTGTGCTCACGGCCGCAGGAGCCATTCCCGGACTCTCGGCGATCCATCTGCTGGCACATGGCGAGCCCGGCCGGATACGGCTGGGCGCGGAGGTCTGGGACAGCGAGTTCGTCAGCGCACGGGCGGACCGGTTTGCCGCGCTCGGCGCGAGCCTGTCGGAGGATGGCGGCCTGATGCTCTACGGCTGCGAAAGCGGCAAAGGAGAACCAGGCCGCGCACTCGTAGCGGCGCTGTCCGACGCAACGGGCGCCGCGGTGGCGGCCTCGTCCTTGCCCGTCGGTCATGCGGACCAGGGTGGCAGCTGGACGCTCGACGTGGGTGTGTTGGCAGCTCCCGCATTGGCCGCGCGCCCATGGCCGGGCCTGCTCGGCGTGGTGATCACCCCGGAAAGCCCCGTCTCGCACTGGCGAGGGCCCGGGGAGTATCAGAACTTCTTCGCAGCGGCAGCGATACGCGCCGACGGTTCGGTGGTCGCCTGGGGTGGCAGCGACAGCTACCAGGTTTTCCCCGACTCCAAGTTGGGCAAGGCAGGCGGTAACACCACCGCGGTGGCTGGGGCGCTCGACGGCACCGTAGACGTCGTTCAGATCTTCCAGAGCACCCTCGCCTTCGCCGCGCTGCGCGCCGATGGCTCGGTGGTGCCCTGGGGCTTCGGCTTCGACAACTGGCTCACGGTGCCGGGCACGGCGCAGCCCTTGCTGGATGGCACCATCGATGTGCTGACGGTCTACTCGAGCTTCAACTACCAATACGAATGCTTTGCGGCACTGCGTGCCGATGGTTCCGTAGTGACGTGGAAGGGCGTGAACGGACGCATCGTGGAAGGCCTCGACGGCAGCATCGATGCGATCGAGGTCTACACCACCGGTGATTCCTTCGCTGCGCTGCGGGCCGACGGCTCGGTGGTCGCCTGGGGCGGGGCTGCCGGCGGCACGGCCGCCGTCGCGAGCAAGCTGGACGGCAGCGTGGATGTCATCTCGATCACCGGCTCGGATGGGGCCTTCGCCGCACTACGTGCAGACGGCTCGGTCGTGACCTGGGGCAGCACTCTGTATGGCGGCGACAGTTCCGCCGTGAGCGCAAAACTGGACGGCACCATCGACGTCACCCGCATCGTGGCAAACGAGAGCTCCTTCGCAGCCATCCGCAAGGACGGCTCCGTCGTCACCTGGGGCGGCAAAGGCGGTGACCTGAGCGGTGGCGGCTTCGACAGTTCCGCCGTGGCATCCAAGCTCGACGGCACCATCGACGTGGTCCAGATCGTCGCCAACGAAGCTGCATTCGCGGCCATCCGCAAGGACGGCTCGGTCGTCACCTGGGGTGGCACGGGCGGTGACAGCTCCACCGTCGCCGATCAGATCAACGGCACCATCGACGTGGTGTCGATCACCGCAAACGGCCAGGCCTTCGCGGCGCTACGCGCCGATGGCTCGGTGGTGATCTGGGGCGGCGTGGGCGGTAGCACCACCAACGTAAACCTCAAGGCCGCGCTGGACGGTACGATCGACGTGGTCAAGATCGTAGCAACCTCGCTCGCCTTCGCGGCAATACGCGCAGACGGTTCCGTGGTGTCCTGGGGTAACAACGAGTACGGCGGGGCCTTGGGCATCTTCTCGGACCGCGACGGCACCACCGACGTCATCGCGATCAGCCACAACTCGGGCACTTTCTATGGCCTGCGCGAGGATGGCAGCGTGATCGCCTGGGGAGTTGCAACCCGGGCGTACGACCTGAGTGCGGTATCGGCCAGCCTCACGTCAGTCGTCTCTCTCGCCGATATCGCAACCGATACGACGGCAAACGGACAACTTAACGAGGCACTCAACGGCAGCAAAGGCAACGACACGATCTACGGCTTCGCCGGCAATGACACCCTGAACGGAGGCCTTGGCGCAGACCTCATGCTGGGCGGGGCAGGTAACGACATCTACACCGTCGACAACATCGGTGATCAGGTGCGTGAGACAACCTCCCCGTTCAACACCACCAACGCCGGGGGTACGGATACCGTTCGTTCATCCGTGAACTTCGCACTGGGGCAATTCGTGGAGCACCTTACGCTCACGGGAGCCAAGGCAATCAGCGGTACCGGCAACGCGCTGGGCAACAGATTGACGGGCAACGATGCGGCAAATCGGCTGTCCGGCCTTGCAGGCAATGATCTGCTGAACGGCGGC
>JBILEG010000478.1:0-3048 GCA_044352225.1 Pseudomonadales bacterium
AGGGTGTAGCGTTCGCCACGGCGTGGCTGCTCTGATCATGCATGGAGAGTTCCTCGTGCAAAACGGGATATGCCGGTGCTCAGTGCATTGCGCCGGCCTGCGGTGCGGGTTCCGTATGTAGCACCCCACCGGCAGGCGTGTCATCTCGCGGCCGCGTGAGCAGGCTCACGATCACGAATGCCGCAAGGCTCACGGCAAGCCCGTAATACAGCGGCGTGTTCGCGCCGGCACCGTCCCTGATCATCAGGATGATCACCGCAACACAGCCAAGGCCCATGCTGGCAATGGCGCCTGCGGTGGTCGCGCGCGCCCAGTAGACCGCGCCCACCAGCGGCACCAGCATGCCGCCCACAAGCAGGTTGTAGGCGATCAGCAACGCGTCGATCAGGTCGTTTTCGAGCAGGCTCAGGCCCAGCATCACCGCGCCCACCAGCGCAGTGCACAGGCGGTTCACGCCGAGCCCGGAGGCTTTCCCCCCGCGCAGCCGCGGCAACAGGTCTTCGGTGAATGTTGTGGAGGCGGCCAGCATGGTCGCACTCGCGGTGGACATCATCGAGGCGATGGACGCCGCGATGACCAGCCCGCGGATCCCGTCGGGCAGGGTGAGGTTGATGATCGCAGTGAAGGCGGTGTTGGGGTCTTCCAGATCCGGCAGCAACACGCGCGCGCACATGCCGATCACCGCCATCACCACACCGTAGAGCAAGCAGTAGAGCCCTGCCGCCGTGCCCGCGTACCGCGCCACGCGCACGCTGCGCGCCGTGAACACGCGCTGCCAGATGTCCTGCCCGATCAGAAATCCCAGCGTGTAGGTGAGCAGGTAGGTGACGATGGTGCCGTAGCCGATCTCGCCAAAACGAAAGGCACTCGCCGGCAGCGCGGCCGTGAGCCCGTCCCAGCTGCCCACGCGGTAGAGGCAGATCGGCAGGAGCAGGAACATCAGGCCAACCGTCTTGATGCCGAACTGCACGATGTCGGTAAGCGTGATGGACCACATGCCGCCCACCACCGAATAGACGATCACACAGCCGGCACCGAGCATCAGCGCAGCCCAGAACGGCAGTTCGAGCAACACCTGCAGGATGGTGGCAGCGGCAAGCATCGAGACCACGCCCACCATCACCGTATAAGCGATCATGATCAGCGCGCTCGCCTGTCGCGCTGCGGGGTTGTAGCGGCGCTCGAGGACCTGCGTGATCGTGTAGATGCGCAGATTCATCAGCGGTTTCGCGAGGAACAGACTGATGGCTATGAGGCCCGCACCAAAAGACACGCACAGCCAGATACCCGAGATACCGTACACATACCCCATGCGCACGGTGCCCACGGTGGAGGCGCCGCCCAGCACGATGGTGGCGAGCGTCCCCATGTACATCGCAGGGCCCAGCGTGCGGCCCGCCAGCAGGAATTCCTCGCTGTTGCGTGTGCGGCCGAAGCCGTACCAGCCGAGCAGCAGCATGGTTGTCACGTACGCAAGAACAACGGCGATATCCAGGCTCATGGCACTCTCTGGATCGACGAAGATCCGGTGGCGTCAGCAGACAACGTCACGATTTACCGCTCAGGCGGCGGCAAATCGCCCCGGCCGGAAATCCGCGAGAAGCTGAACGGGCGTCCCGTCGGCGATCTCGATCGCGGCAAGGCGGCCGACCAGCGCCGAGAGCGTCATCCCGCTGTGCATCACCGCCGTGTAGACCGACGTGGAACCCGGCGCAAAACCGATTGCCGGCAGCCCATCCGCAGGCATGGGCCTCCAGCCGATCCCGACCTCCTCGATGCGCGCGCTGGCAAGCGCGGGCACATAACGGCTCGCCCGCGCCAGAAGGCGCTCACCATGCTGGGCAGCGATCGCGGGATCGGGGAAGGCATTGGGCTCGCTGGCGAGCCGCTCGGCGTGCGCTGGCCCCGCGGGCGGGCCGTCTTTCTCGCCGAGCACCACGCGACCATCGCCGCGCTGCAGCATGTGCACATCGGGCCCGTAGAGCACCGTGCGCAGCACGGGTGGCATGGGCGCGGTAAGCGCGATCACGCCCGCCTTGGTCTTTTGCGGCAACGCGAAGCCCGCGCGCTCGGCAAGCGCGGTGGTGCCGGTGCCTGCGGCAAGGATCACACGGTCGGCGTCGATGCTGTCGCCATCGGTGGTGATGCGCACGCCGCCGCCAGACCGTGATGCGATATCGCGAACGCGTACGGGCATCCGCAAGCGCGCGCCCAGCGACTGTGCCTGCTCGAGCAGGAGCCGGGTGGTGGCGGGGCCGTTCAACGCACCATCGTGCGCGCCCCAGGCCAGCGGTGTACCCGGCGCAACCTGCAGACCGGGCTGTATGGCGGCCGCACCCGCGACATCGAGGAGGTGCATCTCGGTGCCCCGCTCGCGCATGCGCAGCACTTCTTCAGGGAGCGTCTCTGCGCCGTGCGCTGCATCTCGCCACTCGAGGCTTCCGTTCCAGAGCACCGGCACGGGCATGTGCGCGGCAATCCGACGGTGCTCGCCCAGCGCGAGCGAGCGCAGCAGGTGGTAACTCATGGGTTGCAAACCATCGCCTGCGTTCAGCCACGCGAAACTGTGGCCCGAGGCCTGCGCGGCAACGCCGTGCGCCTCGAGCACCGTGACCTCGCAACCGCGCGCAGCGAGGTGCCACGCGCAGGAGGCACCCACCACACCGGCACCGACCACCACCACCCTGGGCAGCGCGGTGCCCGCAGCACGGGCGCGCCCGGAGACGAGCGGCAGGGCCGTGGAGGCGGCGAGCAGCGAGAGGAAGTCTCGGCGATCCATGGGGTGTCCGGGCAGAAGCTGAGTGGCGAGAGAATACGGGGCCGGTCCGGCTGATCCAAGCTATGACCCAGGGATCTACCGTCGCGTGCGGGCTGGGCTGATCAGCCAGGGCACGCGGACGTGGCCGGCAGGCAGACAGTCATCGCCATCGGGAACGATGGCAAGTGCCGAACCGCACGCTATGATCGCGCCCACCCCGCGCACCTGAGGCACGCTGCCAAGGGCGTGCCCACTCCTCGAACCACAACGAATAAACGCACATGAACACC
>JBILEG010000479.1:0-3036 GCA_044352225.1 Pseudomonadales bacterium
CCATAACCGGCAGCCGCATACACAGCTGCCCATGACGCGGCACGGAAGGACATCTCGGCGTAGCTGATCCCGATGGCGCCCGTGTGATAGGCGCTGCAGGCAGGGGCAGGAATGTGCAGGAAGGGCTGCGCGGGAAAGCGCGCCGAGCTCCGCGCGAAGACCTGATGCACCGTGCTTGCCATCGTTGTGCTCGCTCCGCCCGCCATGCTGTTGCGCTTGCGAATCTAGCACAGGCATGAAACCATGAAAAGGAATAGTTTGAGGCTTCAAGCAATGGCGCGCGCGACATCTGATGATGTGTCGGACGAGGCCTTCGTCGACGGCTATCTCGCCTTCCTGCTGGCCAAGGCGAGCCATCTCGTGAGCGGAGGTTTTCATCGCCAGTTGAAGGAACTCGGCGTGTCGATCGCCACCTGGCGCATCCTTGCCGTGCTGCGGGATGGCGCCCGCCCGGTGGGTGATCTCGCCGATCGCGTCTTGCTGAACCAGCCCACGCTCAGCAAGACACTGGATCGTCTGGAGCGCGACGGCCTCATCAAGCGGAGCCGCGAGGCGGCCAACCGCCGCAGCGTCACCGTAAGCCTCGAGCCGCGCGGGCGTGCGCTGGCGGCAAAGCTCGTCCCGCTGGCGAACGACCACGAGGGTGAGGCCTTCTCTGCCTTGAGTCTGGCCGAGCGCAAAGCGCTGGTGCGCATGCTTCAGCGCACCATCGCCACCAACGCTTGATATCGCGTCCGCTCAGTCCCCGACCAGCGCCGCGAAGCCCGCCGGATCGCCCGTCTGCATGTCCACCAGCACCACCCATTCCGCGCGGCGTGCGATCAACGGCAGGTAGCGCAGGCGATCACGCGGGAGGCCCGTGCCGGCCACGGCGGCGTCGAGTACCTTGGCGGCGTCGGGAGCAGAGCGGAGGAGGGCATCCAGCGGGCGTGCCTCGGTGCGCAGTTGCGCGCGTGCGGTCTCGTCCCAACTGCGCCAGTAGCGCGGGCGCTGCGCAAGGTCGGTGCCGGCAAGCGCTGCCGTGAGAGTTTCCATCCTCTCAGCTTCGTCCGAGGGCACTTCGGTGCGCAGCAGCCGTGGACCATGCAGCGGCAGCGTCCGGAGTTCTTCCGGTGCGGCAGGCAGTTCATCCCGCACGACCTCGCTGGCGCTCACCACCCGGAACCGGTTGTGTTCCAGTGCCAGTGCAACGGGCCGCGCCTCGAACAAGACGTGCAAACCATACAGCAGGGCCCCGGTCTGCAGGAGCAGGATCACCGCGAGGTCCTTGCGCAGTACCGGCCAACCTTTGCTGCGATCGAATACGGCGAAGGTTGCAAGCGGCCCCAGAGCCACGTCCACGGCCACCAGCACGCGGAAAAGATCGATCCCACCCGCGATCTGAGCGTAGGGGTGGGGGTACCAGACGAAGAAGACGAGTGCGAGCGCAAGCAGCGCGATGGCGATGCTGCCCAGCGAATGTACCGTGGCGGCCTTCAGGCGGGAGCGGAAATCGAGGCGGGGCATGATGCGTGTATGGGTTCCTGCCGATGAATGTGCAGTTCTCCGGCTGTGTACCGGGGACGAAGGCCGGAAATGTAGCAGCCGGCACGCGCTCTGAAAAACCGCGGACTCTCAATTCCTGCGCCGGCGCGGGGCTGGGGCTTTTAGGGGGTTTGCATCCTCGTTGCAGACCTGGCGGATCAGGCCCGCCAGCGCCTCGAACTCTGTCTCGCGTGCGGTGGATCGCCGGGCAACCAGCGCGATGCCGCGCGTGGGCGCTGGCGGGCCGATGCGGTGCGCTTGCAAGTGGGTGGAGTTCAAGAGGCCACGCCGTATCGCCAGTTCCGGCACCAAGGCAAGTCCAAGCCCCGAGGCCGCCATCTGTACCAGCGTCAGAAGGCTCGTGGCTTCCAGCCCTTCGGCTGTTTGGCCCGTGCGCTTTCGTCCGCAGGCTTGCAGCGTGTGCTGGCGCAGGCAGTGCCCCTCTTCGAGGAGCAGCAGGCGCTCAGCGGTGCGGGCATTCAGTGCCACGTTGCCCCCAGTGGCAGGGACGCTGCCCTCCGGGGCCACCAACAACAGTTCGTCCTCGCAGATCTCATGCACCAGCAGGGCTCCGGTGTCGTAGGGCAGGGCGAGCAGGGCGAAGTCGAGTCTGCCGTCCTGAAGGCGCTCGAGGAGTGATTCGCTCCGGTCTTCACGCAGCGCGAGCCGCAGCTCGGGGTACGCACTGCGTTGCGCGCGCAGCAGCCCCGGCAAAACGAATGGCGCGATGGTGGGAATTGAGCCGAGGCGCAAGAGACCGCGCATGGGCTTGCCTGTTCGGGCCGCCACCTCTGCCATGTCGGAGGCCGCCGCCAACAGCGCGCGTGCCCGCTCCACCACCTCCTGCCCGGCCGCGGTGAACAGCACTCCCTGGCGCTCGCGCTCCACGAGCCGTGCCCCGAGGGCGTTCTCGAGTTCCTTCAGCCCTGCGCTCAGAGTGGATTGGGTGACATGGCAGGCCTCTGCGGCACGGGTGAAGTTGCGCAGTTCCGCGAGCTTCACGAGATAGCGCAACTGGCGAAGCGAGGGCAGGGCAGCCACGGCGTTCTCCTATGATCGAAAAATACGATTGATGTAAGAGAAAATACTTGTTGGATCGATCACCGTCCAGCGCGGCATCCTGCCTCCCGTCGACCAACCACGCCCATACGGGAGCACGACGATGAACCGACCAGAGATCAAGACCCTCCAGAACCTCGAAGCAGCCTTCGCCGGCGAATCGATGGCCCATATCAAGTACCGCTGGTTTGCGAAGCTCGCGCGCGCGGCGGGCGACGAGGAGACCGCCCGGATCTTCGAGGAGACTGCAGCGCAGGAAGTGGCGCACGCCTTCGGGCACCTGGAACTCCTGTACCCGGTGGCCGAGATCACGCCGGCGCGTGCCCTCGAACTCGCAATCGAAGGCGAGACCTGGGAGTACAGCGAGATGTACCCCCGCTTCCGTGCTACCGCCGTGGAAGAGGGCAATGCCGCGGCCGTAGCCGAGATGGACGGGCAGATCGCCGAGTCGCG
>JBILEG010000092.1:0-9979 GCA_044352225.1 Pseudomonadales bacterium
ACGGTTTCAAAGCCCTTGCTGACTTGAGAAACGAGAAGGTGGGCTTTAAGATCCGCGAGCACACTCTCGACAAAGTCCCCTTCCTTCTGGTGGTGGGGGATCGGGAGATGGAAACTGGTACCGTGGCCGTTCGGGCACGCAATGGCGAAGATCTCGGTGTTATGAGCCTCGATGGGTTCAAATCGCATCTCTCTTCGGTAGTTGCCCGTCGCGGCCGCACAGATCTGGAAGGTTGATCAGCACTTGAAATCCGAGAGCAACAAGAAGCTTGCCGTTAACGGTGAAATCCGCGCCCGACAGGTGCGACTCATAGATGCAGAGGGCAAGCAGCTCGGCATCGTGCCCATCGAGGAGGCCCTCAGGGCTGCCGAGCAGGCCACACTCGATCTTGTCGAGATCGCGGCGGACGCAGACCCGGTGGTCTGCAAGATCATGGACTTCGGGAAGTACATCTACGAAGCCAAGAAACAACGCAATGCTTCAAAGAAGAAGCAGAAGATCATTCAGATCAAAGAAGTGAAATTCCGGCCAGGGACGGAGGAAGGGGATTACCAGGTAAAACTGCGCAACCTGGTACGTTTCCTGGAGCAAGGAGACAAAGCCAAAGTGACCCTGCGCTTTCGTGGCCGCGAGATGGCCCACCAGGAGATCGGGATGGAGCTGATAAAGCGCATCGAAGCCGATCTAGAGCCGCATGCGGCGGTGGAACAGCACGCGAAAATGGAAGGCAGGCAACTCACGATGGTTCTCGCTCCCAAAAAGAAGAAGTGATCCGTCACTTCATACCGTTGCAGATACAGCAAATGCGGAGTGGTTGAAATGCCCAAGTTGAAAGTCCATAGCGGAGCGGCAAAACGCTTCAAGAAAACCGGCTCAGGCTACAAGCGAAAGCACGCCAACAAGAGCCATATCCTCACGAAGATGACGACGAAGCGGAAGCGCCAGCTCCGCGGCACGGCAGGCTTCGACCCCGTGGATCAGCCACGCGTCGAGCGCATGTTGCGCGACAAGTAGTCACCCATCTGAACTGAGGAATCACACATGCCCCGTATCAAGCGTGGCGTCACCGCCAGACGCCGTCACAAAAAAATCCTCGATCGCGCCAAGGGTTACTACGGCGCACGCAGCCGCGTGTACCGCGTCGCCAAGCAGTCGGTCATCAAGGCAGGCCAGTACGCCTACCGCGACCGCCGTCAGCGCAAGCGCCAGTTCCGAGCGCTGTGGATCACCCGTATCAACGCGGCTTCCCGCGCCAATGGTCTGAGCTACAGCCGCCTCATCGCGGGCCTGCGTCGTGCTGCTATCGGCTTGGACCGTCGCGTCCTGGCCGACCTGGCCGTACACGACAAGTCTGCCTTCGCGACCATCGTCGAGAAGGCCCGGGCCGCGCTCGCCTGAGCGGACGGGTGGCGCAAGCCGCCCCCGCGCTGACCGGACGGGGAAAGGGCTCGCGCTCTTTCCCCGTTTTTTATTGTCTTTTTGAGCCGAATCTCCCGGGAGATCCGAGGAATGGAACAGGTCGATCAGATTGCGCTGGATGTCGTGGACAAGATCGCCTGCGCAGAATCACTCGCGGAGCTCGAGGAGCAGCGGGTGCGCGCGCTCGGCAAGAAGGGCGAACTCACCGCTCTGCTGAAGCAATTGGGCCAACTCGACCCCGAGGCGCGCCGCGCCCAGGGCGCGGTGATCAATGCTGCCAAGGAAAAGGTCGAGCAGGCGCTCGCCGGGCGGCGTGCAGTGCTCGAGGCGGCCGAGCTCGATCTCAAACTTGCCTCGGAGCGCGTCGATACCAGCCTTCCCGGTCGTCGCCAATCGGTGGGAAGCCTGCACCCGATCACGCGCTCCATCCAGCGGATGGAGGCGTATTTCGGGTCGGTGGGCTTCGAGGTGGTCGAGGGACCTGAAATCGAGGACGACTGGCACAATTTCGAAGCACTCAACATCCCGCCGGAGCATCCGGCGCGGGCCATGCACGACACCTTCTACATAGATCCGACCCGCGTCCTTCGCACCCACACATCCCCCGTCCAGGTGCGCGTCATGCAGGCAGGGGAACTGCCCATCCGGGTGGTTTGCCCCGGCCGTGTCTATCGCTGTGATTCGGATCTGACCCACTCGCCGATGTTCCATCAGATCGAAGGCCTGGTCGTCGCGGAAGGGACGGGTATGCCGGATCTCAAAGGTTGCGTCTCCGGCTTCCTGCGGGCCTTTTTCGAGAAGGATGAGTTGGACGTGCGTTTCCGCCCTTCGTATTTCCCCTTCACCGAACCCTCGGCCGAAGTCGATATGCAGTGCGTGATCTGCGGGGGCGGAGGTTGCAGGGTCTGCAGCAACACCGGATGGCTGGAAGTCATGGGTTGCGGCCTGGTGCATCCCAAGGTCCTGGAGATGTCCGGCATCGATTCCGAGCGCTACACCGGCTATGCCTTTGGTATGGGAGTCGAGCGCCTGACCATGCTCCGCTACGGGGTGAACGACCTCCGACTGTTCTTCGAGAATGACTTGAACTTCTTGCAACAGTTCAATTGATTCAGATAGTTGAAACCTTCAGTTAATCCATTACATTCCCAGAATCCGGTGCCGGCGGTGCAAGCATGAAGATCAGCGAGCAGTGGTTGAGGGAGTGGGTGAACCCGGCGGTCAGCACCGACGAACTGGCGGCGCGCCTCACCATGGCCGGACTGGAGGTCGAGTCCATAGAGCCTGCGGGTGCTGCCGTCCACGGGGTGGTGGCAGCAGAGGTGCGCGAGGTCAGTCCACATCCGGACGCCACCAAGCTGCGTGTCTGTCGGGTCTTCGATGGCGAGACGGAATCGCAGGTCGTATGCGGTGCCGCCAATGTGCGCGCAGGCCTGCGCGTACCTTTTGCCCGTGTCGGTGCGGTTCTGCCCGGTATCACCATCGCTCGCGCAAGCCTTCGCGGGGTGGAGTCAGAGGGAATGCTCTGCTCCGCGGACGAGTTGGGCCTTCAGGAGCAGCGCTCGGAGGGCTTGCTTGAACTTCCCTCAGAAACGCCCTTGGGCACGGACATCGGTGCCCTCTTCGGCAGGGATGACCGGGTGATCGGGCTGAAGCTCACCCCCAACCGTGGTGACTGCCTGGGTATGCGCGGCCTCGCGAGGGAGACAGCAGCGCTCTACGGCATAGACAGCCGCAGCCCTGACCTCTCCGCCGTGCCCGCCGTCATCGACGACCGCCTTGATGTCCGTCTCGAGGCTCCGGACTACTGCCCACGTTATTGCGGCCGGGTTGTGCGGGACGTCGACCTCTCTGTACCCAGTCCCCCGTGGTTGCAGGAGCGCCTGCGTCGCGCCGGGCTTCGGTCCATAGATGCAGTGGTCGATATCACCAACCTCGTGATGCTGGAGCTCGGTCAGCCGCTGCACGCCTTCGACCTCGCGCAATTGGACGGCGGTATCGTGGTACGACGCGCGCGGGACGCCGAAAAGCTCCCTCTCCTGGACGGCAGTGAAGTCACCCTGCGTGCTGACACCCTTGTCATTGCCGACCACAGCCGTGCCGTGGCGGCTGCCGGGATCATGGGTGGCGCTGGTTCCGCGGTCAGCCTCTCGACCCGGGATGTTTTTCTCGAGGCCGCTTTTTTCGCGCCGCAACCCATGGCCGGAAAGGCCCGCGCTTACGGGATGCAGACGGATGCCTCGCAGCGCTTCGAACGCGGCGTGGATTTCGAGCTGCAGGCCACCGCCATCGAGCGCGCCACGCGCCTGTTGCTGGAGGTTGCGGGCGGAAAGCCCGGCCCCGTTGTCACGGTTGTTTCCCCATCGCATCTGCCTGTCCTTCAACCCATCCGATTGCGTGCCAGCCGCCTGGACATGTTGCTGGGCATCCGGGTGCCGCACGACGATGTGGAGGCCATCCTTGCGCGGCTGGGGCTTCCGGCCAAGGCGTGTGAGGGCGGCTGGGAGGTCAGCCCCACGTCGTACCGATTCGACATCCGGCTCGAGGCGGACTTGGCGGAAGAGGTAGGGCGCGTCTGGGGTTATGAACGCATACCGGTGCGCGTTCAGCCGGCGGCCGTTCCCATGCGCCGCCGGCAGGAGTCTTTGCGGCAGGTCCATGACCTGCGGGAGCGGCTTTGTACGCTGGGGTACCAGGAGGTCATCACCTACAGTTTTGTTCCCCCTGATATCCAGGCGCTGCTTGCCCCCGGTGTGGTTCCGGTCGCAGTCCAGAATCCGATCTCCTCGGACATGTCTGTGATGCGCACATCCTTGTGGGCGGGCCTTCTGGGCGCCTTGCGCCACAACCAGAACCGCCAGCAGCGGCGCGTCAGGCTCTTCGAGACGGGGCTCCGGTTCCTGCCGGGAGCCGATGGGCTTCGTCAGGAAATGGGCGTGGCCGGTCTGATCAGCGGCGCGCGTTACCCGGAAGGCTGGGCGGGCGAAACGGCGCCGGTCGATTTCTTCGATATAAAGGGCGATGTCGAGTCGCTTCTCGACACGGGGGATGGCCGGCTTGCGGGATGGAACTTCCACCCAGGCGAGCACCCGGCGCTGCATCCGGGCCAGACCTCGCAGATCGTTCGTGATGGTGTGTGCGGGGGGCTGCTTGGCGCCCTGCATCCGCGGCTGCTTGCGGCGCTCGATCTCACTGGGCCTGTTTACCTTTTCGAGTTCGATATCGAGGCGATTCGCAGAAAAACTTTGCCTTCTTTCAAAGGATTATCTAGATTTCCTGAGGTGCGCCGTGACATCGCGGTGGTGGTGGACGATGATCTCCCCGCAGGGGTCCTTCTGGGTGTTGCTGCTGATGCTGCAGGGGCCTGCCTCAAGGATCTCAAGTTGTTTGATGTTTATCGCGGCCAAGGTATTGATCTTAAAAAGAAGAGCATGGCCATCTCTGTAGTCCTGCAGGCGCAGGACCGCACCCTCACCGAGGCAGAGGTGGGGGCGGTGGTCGAGGGCATCGTGGCGGCGCTTGTCGCTCGGTGCGGGGCAGTTCCAAGGTACTGAAGCATGCGCAAGGCGCTTACCAAGGCGGACATCGCCGAGAAACTGTTCGAGGATCTCGGGCTTAACAAGCGCGAGGCAAAGGAAATCGTCGAGGCCTTTTTCGAGGAGATCCGTACCGCTCTCGAGAGCAGCGAGCAGGTCAAGCTCTCGGGCTTCGGCAACTTCGATCTGCGCGACAAGCGCCAGCGTCCCGGGCGCAACCCCAAGACCGGCGAGGAGATTCCGATCTCCGCCCGCCGTGTGGTCACGTTCCGTCCGGGCCAGAAGCTGAAGCAAAAGGTAGAGGCTTATGCTGGAAGCGAGTAACAACAACGAACTGCCCGCGATCCCGGGCAAGCGCTATTTCACGATCGGTGAGGTGAGTGAACTGTGTGCGGTGAAGCCGCACGTGCTCCGGTATTGGGAGCAGGAGTTCCCGCAACTGAAGCCGGTGAAGCGTCGTGGTAACCGCCGTTATTACCAACGGCAGGACGTGATCATGATCCGCCAGATCCGGAGCCTTCTCTATGAGCAGGGCTTCACGATCGGCGGCGCTCGCCAGCGCATGGAGGGCGAGTCGGGCAAGGAAGACTCGCACTACCGCCAACTCATCCGGCAGATGATCGTAGAACTCGAGGACCTGTTGAAGGCATTGCGCTGAAGAGCGCAGATCCGGGTTCTATTCGGACAGCGCATCCTTTATGATGCCTCGCCTGTCAGGGAGCACGCGCAAGTGTTCTCCAAGGCATTTCGGAGCGTAGCGCAGTCTGGTAGCGCACCACTCTGGGGGGGTGGTGGTCGTGGGTTCAAATCCCGCCGCTCCGACCAATCCCCCCGGCCTTCATGGCCGGTACAAGACGCCCGCTACACGCGGGCGTTCTTGTTTTTCCCCCTCAGGAATCGCAGAGGGCTTTGCCGGTGCAGCACACCGCCCTGACTCTTCGCCATGCCTTGCTCGCGCTCGCCGTGATGGCCGTGTGGGGCTCGAATTTCGTCGTGATCCGTATCGGTCTCGATCACCTGCCGCCACTGCTGTTTGCGGCGCTTCGCTTCAGTGCCGCTTTCCTTCCGGTTGCGCTCTTCCTGCGTAGACCAGCGGTGCCGTTGCGTAATCTCGCAGCCTACGGTGTGCTTATCGGTGCTGGTCAGTTCGGCATGCTGTTTCTGGCGATGTCGGCGCATATCTCGCCGGGTCTCGCCTCTTTGGTGGTACAGACGCAGGCGTTTTTCACCATCGGACTGGCGATGCGGTTCTCCGGTGAGCGGGTCCGGGGTTTCCAGTGGGTGGCACTGTGTCTGGCCGCCGCCGGCATCGGGCTGATCGTCTGGTCTACCGACGGATCCGCCACGCCGCTCGGGATCGGGCTCGTGCTGTTAGCGGCGCTCGGCTGGGCGGGTGGCAACCTGGTCGCACGGCAGACGCCCGACGTGAACATGCTCGCCTACGTGGTCTGGGCGAGCGGGTTTTCCGTGCCGCCGCTGATCCTCCTCTCCCTGGTGTTCGAGGGATGGCCCGCTATCGAGACGGGTCTGGCGCACGCCGACACCGCCACCTGGGCTGCGGTGGCCTGGCAGGCGGTTGGGAACACCATGTTCGGTTATGCGGTGTGGGGCTGGCTGCTCGCGCGTTATCCCACAGCCACCATCGCGCCGATGTCGCTCCTTGTACCCGTGTTCGGCATGGGCGCGTCGGCTTTTTTCCTGCACGAGAGTTTGCCCGCATGGAAGCTGGCTGCTGCTGCCCTGGTGATGACCGGGCTCGCCCTGAATACGCTCTGGCCCAGGTTCAGTTCGCGCGGTAAGGCCGGATGAGCCGGAATGGCTGCCGCCAGGTTGCCCGCGTAGACTTGCCACTCTGTCCGCAACGAGGCTGGGGCCATGACTGACGATGTGCTGATCGAGCATCACGCCGGCGGCGTTGCCGTTGTCATATTGAACCGTCCGCAGGCCATGAACGCCCTGTCTGCCTCGCTGCGCGGGGCTCTTCACGATGCGATGACGGCGCTCCGAGACGATGAGGCGGTACGTGCGATCGTCCTGACGGGAGCGGGGGAGAAAGCCTTCACGGCGGGGCTCGATCTCAAGGAACTCGGCGCGGGCGCCCAAGGGCTGGCCGTGGCCACCGATACCGATCCCCGGTCCAATCCGGTGCGTGCTGTCGAGTCCTGCGGCAAGCCTGTGATCGGTGCCGTGAACGGCGTGGCGATTACTGGCGGCTTCGAGCTTGCACTGGCCTGCGACATCCTGATCGCCTCGGAGAATGCCCGCTTTGCCGATACCCACGCGCTGGTCGGGATCATGCCGGGTTGGGGGCTGTCACAGAAACTTCAGCGTATCGTCGGTACGGCGCGCGCGCGTGAAATGAGTTTCAGCGGCCGTTTCATCAATGCGCGCACGGCGCTCGACTGGGGGCTGGTCAACCGGGTGGTGCCGCAAGCGCAGCTGTTGGCCGAGGCGCTCGCGCTTGCCGAGTCCATCGCCTTTGTCGATCCCGTTTTCATCCGCGAATACGATCTGCTGATGCGCAACGGTGCTTCGCTGCCCCTGCGAGATGCCATCGAATACGAGCGTGTGTTTTCCAGCGCCTGGAACGCCACCGTCACCGGCGAGGACATCGAGCGACGCCGCGAGGCGGTGATGGCACGCGGACGCGCCCAGCGCTAGCGATGGGCCGCCACGCCGCTGCGAATCCGCGCGATCAGAAGTTCCGGGTGTTGAAGGGCTCGTAGTCCTTGCCGAGGCAGTCGCGGCTGATGATCATCTTCATCACCTCCGAGCTGCCCGCGTAGATCGGCGCGATGCGCGCGTCGGTAAACTGCCGAGAGATCGGGTACTCGTCCATGTAGCCTGCGCCGCCGTGCAGTTGCACGCCGAGATCCGCCGCCTTCACCTGCAATTCGCTGCTCACGAGCTTGGCTTTGGCGGCATCCACGGCTGTCAGTTTTCCTGCGTTGAACGCCCGCACGCACTGGTCGATGAAGCATTGCGCGAGATCCAGTTCGGTGCGCAGTTCCGCCAACTTGAACTGCGTGTTCTGGAAGTCGGACAGGCGCTTGCCGAAAGCTCTGCGCTCTTTTACCCAGGCCGCGGTGATGTCAAAAGAGAGTTGTGCCGCGGCGAGGTAACTGCAGCCACCGAGCAGGCGCTCCTCCGCCAGCCCTTCCATCAGGTAGTAGAAGCCCTTGCCGGCTTCCCCGAGCACATTCTGTTTGGGCACTTTCACGTCGGCAAAAAACAGTTCCGCGGTGTCCTGCGCCTTCATGCCCATCTTCACGAGGTTGCGCCCGCGGGTGAAACCCTCCATCCCTCGCTCGACCAGGAAGAGCGTCATGTGATGCGGGTTGTTCGCGGGATCGGTCTTGGCGGCCACTACCACCAGGTCCGCGTTGATGCCATTCGAGATGTAGGTTTTGGAACCGTTCAGCAGCCAGTGGTCACCGTGGTCCACAGCCTGCGTGCGCATCCCCGCGAGATCGGAGCCGGCATCAGGCTCCGTCATCGCCACGGCGAGGATGGTGTCGCCGGCCACGCAGCCCGGCATGAAGCGTTCCTGCTGCTCAGCGCTGCCGAAGCGCGTGATGTAGGGGCCGACCAGGCGGCTGTGCAAGGAGTTGAACCAGTCACCGCAACGCGCGTACTGCGTTTCCTCGGTGATGATCTGCTCGAAGCGGAAGTCGGCGTCTCCGCTGCCGCCGAACCTCTCTTCGGGCCAGACCATCAGGAAACCCCGCTCGCCGGCCTTGCGGAACGCCGAGCGGTCCACGATGCCGGCTGCCCGCCACGACTCCATGTGCGGCACGATCTCCGCACTGAGGAACTTGCGGTAGGCCTGGCGGAACATCTCCTGTTCCTCGGTGAATTCGCGGGGCAACATGCGTAGCATCCTCGGTGTGTGGCGCGCGGCGCGGATTATGGAGTGTCGCGCGCGGAATCCCAACGCCTACACGGGAACGATGCGCATGGATCGCCTTTTCGATTTCCACGGCAAGGTCGTACTGGTCACTGGCGGTACCCGTGGACTCGGCTACCGCATGGCGCGCGCTTTCGCAGAGCGGGGCGCCAGCCTCGCGCTTGCGAGTCGTCAGCGCTGCTGCGCGTCGACGGTGGCTTGCAGTAAGCGAGCGTCTCAGCGAAGCGCTCGTGCCAGAACCGTCATCACTTCAGTGCTTGCGCGGATAGAAACCGGCGCAGTGTGGATCACCGAGGAACCGTGGAACGTACCGGGGAAAGAGTGCAGCTCCACCGAGACATCTGCCTGCAGCAAGCGGATGCCGTACAGAAGCCCCTCGTCGCGCAGCGGGTCGAACTCCATGGTCGAGATGTACGCGGGAGGCAGTCCGCTCAGGTCGCTGGCCCGCGCCGGTGCCGCGTACGGAGAGACATCGCCGCCGTAAGCGCTGCCCAGGTAATGCTTCCAGCCCCATTCCGCATTCGGGCGGTTCCAGAACGGCGTGTCGGTGAAAGCGCGCATCGAGGGTGTGTCGAGACGGTCGTCGAGCACCGGAATCTCGAGCAACTGGAAGCAGGGCAGCGGTGTGCCGTGATCGCGCGCGTAGAGCGCGGTTGCCGCAGCGAGTGCGCCACCTGCGCTCTGGCCGGCGATCACGATGCGTGCCGCGTCGATGCCCAGATCCGATGCCTGCTCCGCGACCCAACACAGCGCCGCGTGGCAGTCGTGGAGTGCCGCGGGGAAGGGGTGTTCGGGCGCAAGGCGGTAGTCAACCGACACCACCACCGCTCCCAGTTCGCCCGCGACGGCCTGGCACCAGGGGTCCATCATCGGGATATCGCCCAGCATGAAACCGCCGCCGTGGATCTCGAGCACGCAGCCGCGCGGCGCGTCTGCCACCGTGCGCGGGCGATAGATCCGGACAGGAATGTCGGGATCTCCCGCGCGTCCGGGAATGCGGCGGTCTTCCTTCACCACGTCCGCGCGATCCGGCAGGCCGGCGCCCGGCGCCATGCCGCCAGTGCGCATCTGCGCGATCACCGCGGGATCACCGAACTCCAACACCGCAGGCAGGCTT
>JBILEG010000480.1:0-3031 GCA_044352225.1 Pseudomonadales bacterium
CTGGACGGCACGGCCGCGGCAGACCACATCAGTGGTCTGGCGGGCGATGACACGCTGCGCGGCGGTCTGGGCGATGACACGCTCCTGGGTGATGAAGGCAACGACGACATCGAAGGGGGCGCGGGAGCGGACGTCGTATCGGGCGGTGCGGGCAGCAACGTCCTCGACGGCGGAAGCGATCCGGGCGACACCCTCGATTACGGCTGGCTTGCCGCAGGCGCACTCGTGAGACTTGGACTCGGCGTGGCTTCGGGGCCGGGCTTCAGCGACCAGATCACGGGCTTCCTGCGCGTGATCGGTGGCGCGGGCAACGATACCCTGATCGGTTCGCGCGCCGATGAGACCCTGCAAGGCGATGCGGGCGACGATACTCTGCACGGCTTCGACGGCAACGATTCCCTCGCAGGCGACGACGGCGCCGACGTGCTCTCTGGCGGCGCGGGGGCAGACCGGCTTTCGGGCGGGGCTGGCGAGAACACCCTGAACGGTGGAGGGGACAGCACCCAGGATACTGCCGATTACCGCTGGGTAGCGGTTGCTGCGGATGGAGCGGGCGTCTTCGCGGATCTCGCCTCCGGCCAGGCTTACGGCAGTGATTTCTCGGACGTGCTGATCGGCTTGCGTGTGTTGGAGGGCAGCGCGGGTAATGACACCCTCGTCGGCAACGCCGGCGCAAACACGCTGTACGGGTTTGAGGGTTCAGACGTATTGGATGGCGGGGCAGGCAACGACACGCTCGTCGGCGGCCTCGGTGACAACACGCTCTTGGGCGGGGGGAGCCTGTTGGATGCTGCCGATTACCGCTGGGCGAGCGGCAGTGTGGATGTCTCGCTCACAGCCGGAGCGGCCTCGGGCGAGGGTTTCAGTGACATCCTCGAGGGTTTGCCCTCGGTCATCGGCAGCGAGTTTGCCGACCGGCTGCTCGGCGGCCTCGAGGCCAACACCCTGCGCGGTGCGGGCGGTAACGACAGTCTCCACGGGTACGGCGCTGCCGACCTGCTCTACGGCGAGGCCGGCGACGACAGCCTGGTCGGTGGTTTCGGCAATGACATTCTCGACGGCGGCGCAGGGGATGACGTTTTGAGCGGTAGCGCGGGCGATGATGTCCTGTCCGGCGGCCTCGGCAGCAACACTCTTTCCGGCGGTGCAGGGCTTCGTGACGTCGCCGATTACGAATGGCAGCAGCTCGCCATCCGCGCGGATCTCGGGGCGGGCATAGTGACCGGCAGTGGATTCACCGACACCCTGACAGGCATCGAGTCCATCGAGGCAAGCGCCGGCAACGACACCCTTGTCGGCGGCAGCGCATCCGAGGAATTGAGCGGTGCTGCGGGTGAGGATGTGCTGTCGGGCGGCGCGGGCGACGACAAGCTGCAAGGCGATCAGGGCAACGACACCCTCTCGGGTGATGCGGGCGATGACGAACTCGAGGGCGGTGACGGTGACGATCTGCTCGACGGAGGCGAAGGCGACGACACCCTGAGCGGCGGCGCCGGCCTGAACGTACTCGCGGGCGGCGCGGGTTTCGACACCATCGACTACTCCGATACCCTTTCGGCAATCGTCGTCGATCTCTCCGCGAACAGCGTGCAGGGCGAGGGCATCACCGATCAGCTGAGCGGCTTCGAGGCCGTGTTGCTCGGCCGCGGCAACGACACCGTGATCGGTGGAGGCGTGTCCTACCGTGACGCGGAAGCCGGCGTCAGCATCGATCTCAGCCGCCAGGACGCGCAGGCGGCGGGCTCCTACGGATTCGACACGCTGCTGAACGTGCTGGCCTTGCAGGGCTCCGGTCTCGATGACGTTCTGCTGGGCAACGACGGTGACAACCGCATCGACGGTTTTCTCGGTGCGGACCAGATGGAGGGCGGTGCGGGTAACGATTACTACCTTGTCGACAACGTCTCTGACCAGGTGATCGAAACCGACCCTGCCCCGGACGCGGTCCCGGTACGCCGCGTCGCGCAGGAGCCCGACCCCGATGCAACGCCGGGCAGCAACATCGACACTGTCGAATCCACGGTGAGCTACGCGCTCAGTACGGGTATCGAGAACCTGGTCCTCGCGCTCGCCTCGGGCGCCCGCGCCGGCATCGGCAACACACTCGACAACGCCATCACCGGCAACGAGTTCAACAACACGCTCACCGGATTCGAGGGCAACGACACCCTCACGGGCGGTGCGGGCAACGACACGCTGGTGGGTGGCGCCGGCGTGGATTCGATGGTGGGTGGCGCCGGCAACGACACCTACGTGGTGGACTCTGCGACCGAGGCGCTGATCGTCAACGCCCTGCTGGTGGAGCGCGCGGGCGAGGGAGCAGACACCGTGCAGACGGCGGTATCGCTGCGCCTTGCCGCGAACTTCGAGCACCTGGTCCTGACGGGGAGCGGGGCGATCACCGGCGTTGGCAATGCGCTCGCCAACACGATCACGGGCAACAACGGCGCGAACCTCCTGCGCGGCCTCGCCGGCAACGACACCCTCCAAGGCGGCGCGGGCGCCGACCGCTTCCAGTTCGAGACCAACCTGAACGTGGCGATCAACGTCGACACCCTGCGCGATTTCGCCTCCGGCACCGACCGCATCGTGCTGGATGACGATGTCTTCAGGAGTTTCAGTTCCGGCGCGTCGACCCGCCCGGGCGACGGCCAGTTCGTCACCGGCACCGGTTCGGTCACCGCCGCAGATGCGAATGACTTCCTGCTCTACGACACCTCTGACGGTGCCCTCTACTACGACCGTGACGGCAGCGGCCCCGCGGCAGCGCTGAAATTCGCGGTGCTGGAAGGCGCTCCCGCGCTGGTGGCGGCGGACTTCCTCATCATCGGCTGATCTCTCCGCGATCGATCACGGATCGATCACGATCATGCGGTTTTGTGAGGCTCTCCCCCTCATTGACCGACATCAATGGACGCGCGCACGCCTGCGGTACGGTCGGTACCGACAGGCTCTCCAACTCGTGGCACGGAGGGTCCGGTTCCCAAACCATCGCGCCACAGGGAGGTAGCTTTATGGCCGTCACGTATCT
>JBILEG010000481.1:0-3010 GCA_044352225.1 Pseudomonadales bacterium
GCGCTCACGCTCTCCTCGGCAGGCGTGCTCGCCCAACCGCAGATCGAGGAGATCATGGTCACGGCCCAGAAGCGCGAGCAATCGCTGCAGGATGTGCCCGTCGCTGTCTCGGCCTTCACGGGGAATTTCATCGCCGAGACCCGCATCGGCGACATCCGCGGTCTGGTGGATCTCACGCCCGGCTTCAACGGCCGCACCGAAGACAGCTTCATCGATGCTCTCTCGATCCGCGGCATCGTCACCAACGACTTCGGCATCGGCGGTGACCCGTCCATCCCGATCTTCTTCGACGGCGTCTGGCAGGGCCGCAGCGGCGGCGTACAGATGAATTTCTACGACATCGAGCGCGTCGAGGTGGTGAAGGGCCCGCAGGCCACGCTCTTCGGCCGTAACGCCATCGCGGGCGCGGTGAGCATCAGCTCCAACAAGCCCGTCGACGAATTCGAGGGCGAGATCACGGCCGGCATCGGCAACTACGGCCACTACGATCTGCACGGCATGGTGAACATTCCGCTGTCCGACGCCTGGGCCTACCGCGGCAACGTCTACGCCAACCTGGACGACGGCTGGCTGGAGAACCTTGCGGGCGGCGATGACCTCGGATACCACGAGCAGTACTCCACCCGACACCAGCTGAAATACAGCGGCGAGGATGTGCAAGGCCTGATCGAACTCGTATACGAGGATCGCCAGCAGGATTCCTCGGTGTACTGGGATCCGCAACTCGGCCTCGACAAGGACGAGGTCAACACCGATCTGGGCGACAAGGGCTACGACCGCTCCGAGATCCTGAACATCAACGCCATCCTCGACTGGGACATCAGCGAGAACTACTCCTTCCACTCGATCACGGGCTACAAGACCTACAAGTTCGAGTATCTCGAGGACTACGACGCCCGTCCCGAGCGCATCAACCACTATGGCCAGAACAACGACATCGACTACTACAGCCAGGAGTTCCGACTGAACTTCAACGGTGATGCAGTCAGCTGGTTCGTGGGCGCGGGCGCCTACAACGAGGTCATCGACGGCAAGTTCGTCTACGACTACAACGAGAACGACCTCTGCAACGCGCTCGGCCGTACTGACGCCGGTGATTTCGCAGGCCCCGTCACCGGCGGCTGCGCGGATCCGAACTTCGAGCTCTACTGGTTCGGCGACGAGGATGGCGACGGCATCGCCGATGGCAGCTTCGATCCGGCGAGCATCCTCGGCCGCACCTCCGAACCCAGCTACAACGACATGGAGAGCACGGGCTACTCCGTGTTTGGCGATGTGACCTGGTCTGTCACCGACCAGCTCGACGTGACACTCGGCGCGCGCTACACCTACGACGAGAAAGACATGCGCACCCGCGTGGGCAAGAACCCCGGTGCACTCGGCAACAACTTCAACTGGGGTTTCCACACCCGCGGCTTCGTGGGTGACAAGGAGAACTGGAGCGAGATCACGCCGCGACTGGCGCTGAACTACACGCTGAACGAGGAAATCTCCTTCTACGGCAACGTCTCCAGCGGCTACAAGTCCGGCGGCTACGGCACCTTCGGCATCAGCACCCCCTCGGTCACGCCGAGCGGTCAGGCCTCGCCCGACAGCAAGCCGATCTCCTTCGACCCGGAAACCTCCATCAGCTACGAGGTGGGCATGAAATCCCGCCTGCTGGATGACACGCTGCAGCTGAACCTCGCGTACTTCTTCTACATCTACGAAGACCTCCAGCTCCTCTATTTCGACCAGGGTTCCTCGCAGGTGCAGAACCTCGGCGAGGCCGAGAACCAGGGCCTCGAGATTGACGCCCACTGGCTGATCGGGGAGAACTGGGACCTGTTCTTTGCCGGCGCCCTGATGGACTCCGAGATCACCGATGCCGAAGACCTGGTGTCCCTCGGCGTCTGCGGCAGCGATTGCGGCGGCAACCGCCTGCCCTTCGCGCCGGATGCCAGCGCATCGCTGCACCTCAAGTGGTACACGCAGATGGCGGGCGGTGAGCTCTACGCCAAGGCCGAGTACCACTGGCAGGACCGCATGTACAGCGACCTCGACAACATCTCCACCATCGCGGTGGATGCATGGGACGAGTGGAACCTCCGGGCCGGCTACGAGACCGACACCTGGAGCGTGAACGCCTACGTGCAGAACGTCTTTGACGAGGAGCACTTCGAGCGCGGTTGGGCCAACGCCGATCCCGCGGGCGAATACGGCTATGGCATCACCAACACGCTCGTCTGGCCCGCCAAGCCGCGCAGCTTCGGCGTCAGCGCCACCATGAAGTTCTGATGGCGGTACTGAAAATGGGGTCAGACCCGGTCTGTCGGGAAAATGGGGTCAGACCCCATTTATCCGGCGATAAATAGGGTCAGACCCCATTTTCTGAGCAGCGTCAGATCCGATTTCCTGAGGCCCCGCCACCGGGGTGCGTGAGCGATCATGACTGAACTCGATACATTTCTTGCCGCGCACCCCGCCATCGAAACCTTCGAAGTGCTGCTGCCCGACATCAACGGGCAGTGGCGCGGCAAATGGGTGAGCCGGGACAACCTGTCCAAGGTCTTCGAACTCGCCTACAAGCTGCCTGTGTCCACGGTGGCGTTCGACATCTGGGGCCGCGACATCATGGCCACCGTCTTCGACGACGGTGATGCAGACGGTGTCTGCCTGCCCGACCCCGCATCGCTTGTGCCCGTGCCCTGGCTCGCGCGGCCCACCGGGCAGGTGATGGTGCAGATGGGCACGGTGCATGCCACGCCCTATGCCGGTGATCCGCGCACGGTGCTGGCGAACGTGGTGGCGGGCTTTGCGAAGCTGGGTTTGAGGCCGGTGGTGGCAACCGAACTCGAGTTCTATCTCTTCGAGCGCGAACGAAACGCCGACGGTTCGCCGCGCCACAGCCAGGTTGCCCCCGGCGGGCGCGCGATGGTGGGCGGCCAGACCTATGGCATCGAGGCCATGCAGGATGTGGCCGAGCTGATGCACGAGATCCGTGAGTCCTGCATCGCACAGCGCATTCCGG
>JBILEG010000079.1:0-10760 GCA_044352225.1 Pseudomonadales bacterium
TGGGCGCGGCACTCGCGGCTGAACTCCCGCAGAAGGGCCTCTCCCTGCGATTGCGAGCGGATGTGGCCGGCATCCTGAAGCAACCCGACGGAAGCCTATTGCTGCGTTACGCCGACGGTGAAGAGGAAGAAACGGATCTGGTGCTCTATGCCACTGGCCGAAAGGCATACAGCCATGGCATCGGTCTGGAGGAGTGCGGCGTGGCGTTGCGCCCTGACGGCACGGTCATCGTCGATGCGTTCTACCGCAGCAGCGTCCCGTCCGTCCACGCCATCGGCGACGTGATCGGTGGCCCCGAACTCACGCCCCTGGCGCTGGCGCAGGGAATGGCGCTCGTCAGCACGCTGTTCGGCGAGGGTCCGCGTAGCGTACCGCTCACGAACATTCCCACGGCCGTGTTCAGCCAGCCGAGTGTCGGCACGGTCGGGCTATCGGAGGAGGAAGCCCGCATGTCCTGCACAAACCTCCGGATCTACAAATCCGGCTTCCGCGCGATGAAGAACACCCTGAGCGGAAACCCCGAGCGGACGCTGATGAAGCTTGTGGTCGATGCGGATACTGACAGGGTATTGGGCGCGCACATGGTGGGGCCCGAAGCCGGCGAGATCATTCAGGGTCTTGCGGTCGCCCTGCAGGCGGGAGCGACCAAGGCGATGTTTGACTCCACACTGGGAATTCACCCTACGGCAGCGGAGGAATTCGTCACGATGCGCGAACCCGTGAGCTGAGGCGCTCCCGCTCAGTCCTGCGTCGCCGCCACCCGCCGTCCCAGCCCTATCGCGTCGAGCAGGATGCGGCCCGACTCCGAGAGCAGGGCATCCTTGGAGGGATCCGTGTGCTCCGGTTCCGCCTCTTCGGTTGCGTCGTCCGGATTTTCTGCGTCCGCATCCTTGCCATCGAGTTCGTCGATGGACGCGAGCAGCGGTTCGCCCTTGGCCGCGCGCAAGGCGTTCTCCAGTGCCAGTTCTTCTTCGCGCTGTTTGCGACGCTCGTCGATCCGCACTTTCTCCGAGAGCGATACGGTGTTCGCGGAGCTGCGCTTGCGTGCTACGGCGATCTCGCCTTCGAGGTGGATGAACTCCGGGTCCTTGCTCACGCGTGATTCGTGCAAGGAGCGAAGGGTGCCGAGGTTGGCCTCGTAATCCTGATAGACGCGGTGGCGCACCGGTGCAATGCGGTCCCAGGGTAGGGCGTGGTGGAGCGCGCTCTCGCCCACCTCGTCGGTGTCGTAGAGGCTGGGGAACTCGATGTCCGGCACCACGCCCCTGTGTTGCGTGCTCTCACCGGATATGCGGTAAAACTTCGATTCCGTGAGTTTCAACTGGCCGTGATTGAGTTCGCCCAGCGATTGGACTGTGCCCTTGCCGAAAGACTGTGTCCCCACGATGAGGCCGCGGCCGTAATCCTGTATGGCGCCTGCGAAAATCTCGGACGCTGACGCGCTCAGCCGGTTGATCAGGACCAGCAGCGGCCCCGCGTAGTAATAGTCATCGCGGAATTTCTGTTTGCGCTCGACGCGGGAATCGCTGTGGCGGATCTGCACCGTGGGCCCCGATTCGATGAAAAGGCCCGTCAGCTGGTTGGCTTCTTCCAGCGAGCCGCCGCCGTTGTCGCGCAGGTCGATGATCACGCCCGCCACGCCCTTTTCCTGAAGCCCCGACAGGAGCCGAGCGACATCTCGCGTCGTGCTGCGGAAGTCGGGGTCTCCGCGCTGCATCGCTTCGAAGTCTGCGTAAAACGCGGGTACGTCGATGACACCGATCTTGTGCCGGGTGCCGCCGATGTCCAGCTCCAGTATCTCGCTCTTGGCGGCCTGTTCTTCGAGCTTGACCTGCTCGCGGACAATGCTGACGCTCAGGCGTTGCTCTGCAGCGCCGCTGCCGCGCAGCACCTCGAGACGCACGGTGCTGCCCTTGGGGCCGCGGATCAGGTCGACCACGTCGTCGAGCCTCCAGCCCACCACATCCACCGACTCGGCATCGCCTTGTGCCACTGCGACGATGCGATCGGATGTGCGCAGCTGACCCTGCTTGGCCGCGGGGCCGGCGGGCACGAGGCGGGCGACCTGCGTGAACTCCTCGTCTGCCTGAAGCACGGCGCCGATACCCTCCAGGGACAGGCGCATGTTCATGTTGAAGTTCTCGGAACTGCGCGGCGAGAGGTAGTTGGTGTGAGGGTCGAAGAGCTCCGTGAAGGAGTTCATGTACAGCTGATAGACATCCTCGCTGTTCACCTGCCGCACACGGCGCAGCTGGTCCTTGTAACGCTTGGCCAGGAGTTTCTCGATCTCGGGAAGGGTCTTGCCCGCGAGTTTCAGGCTGAGGACGCTTGCCTTGAGTTGCTGGTTCCAGACCGCATCTGCCGCCGCCTGGTCCGCGGGCCAGTCGAGTTTGCTGCGGTCGATCACCATGACCTCGTCCTTGCTGAAGTCCATGGTTTTCAGCAGCTGCGGCAGGCGCGCGTCGATCTCCGACAGGCGTGTTTCCAGTCGCCCGCGATACCGTTTGTAGATGAGGAACCCGGCGTCCAGGTCACCCGACAGCAAGGCGTCGTCCAGCCCGGTGCGCAGGCGCTCGAACTCGGCGATATCGGGTTTGAGGAAGACGCTGCGCGAGCTGTCGAGGTTCTCCAGATAGTTGTCGAGCAGCCGACCGGAGAGAGAGTCGTCGACCGGCATCCGCGCGTAATGGTGGCGCCCCAGGCGTTCGATGATGTCCAGCGTGGTAAGGCTTTGCAGTCGGTCGTAGCCCAGAGGCTGATCCTGTGCCAGGGCGAATGCCGGCAGAGGCAGCAGCAGCGCTACCTGAAACAGCAGGGCGTGAATGAAACGGGGGCTGAATTGCAGGCTTTTGGGCATCTGTGCGGGCGCTTGGGCAATGGCGATGACAATGCCGGGGATATTACTGATAATCCCTCGGCCTTTCACGGGCCGCGCTCCAGCGGCCGGCGTGAATTCTCAACCCCCTCGCCGGAGTATCGCGCATGCGCATTGGATTGAACGTCGGTTACAGCGGCAAGCGGGCGGTGGTGCCAGTTGATCTGGTGCGTCAGGCCGAGGCGGTGGGTTTCGACTCGGTGTGGGTCGCCGAGGCTTACGGCTCGGATGCGATATCCATCGCGACATGGCTTTTGGCACAGACCACCCGCATTCGTGTCGGCACCGCGATCATGCAGATCCCCGCTCGTACGCCGGCGAACGCGGCCATGACGGCGATGACCCTCTCGCAAATCTCCGGCAACCGCTTTCTGATCGGGCTGGGCGCTTCGGGGCCGCAGGTTGTCGAGGGCTGGCACGGTGTGCCCTACGCGAAGCCCGTGACGCGCATGCGGGAGTACATACAGATCATGCGCCTGATCATGGCGCGCCAGGGGCCGGTCGAATTCGACGGCGAGATCTACCAATTGCCCTACCGGGGTCCCGGCGCATCGGGTCTTGGCAAACCCCTCAAGAGCATTCTCGAGGCAACCCCGGACATCCCGATCTATTGCGCGAGTTTCACGCCGGCGGGCTTGGCCGCTGCATCCGAGGTTGCTGACGGCGTCTTCCCGATCTGGCTCTCGCCGGACAAGGTCTGTCTGGTCGAATCACACATCGGGCCCGGCCTGGCCGCTCGCAGCGATGGCATGACCCGTTCGGCCTTCGATGTCGCCCCCACCGTCTCGGTGGTCGTGGGCGATGACATCGCGGCCTGCCGCTTCCCGGTGAAGGCGCACCTCGCGCTTTACATCGGCGGCATGGGTGCGCGCGACAAGAATTTCTACAACCGCTACGCGCGCGACATGGGCTATGAGGCCGAGGCGATTGCCATCCAGGACCTGTTCCTGGCCGGTCGGAAGGAAGAAGCGATAGCGGCCGTGCCTGATGCGCTCGTCGACGAGGTCGCGCTGGTCGGTCCGCTTGGCCGCATCCGCGAGCGGGCGGCGGCATGGCGCGCGCTGGGAAGCGAAGGCCGTGTCGGCACGCTCATCCTCGGCATGCAGCAACCCGAGCATCTTGGCGCGATCGCCGACATTCTGCTCGGCTGACAGCACGTGCTCCTCCGCTCCACGGAGTTTTCCGGCGTCGATGGCCCCGTCGTCACCGTGGTGATGGACGGTATAGGCGAGCGGGCCGATGGCGCAGGCAATGCCGTGTGCAGGGCGCTCACCCCGACGCTGGACAGGGTTAGCAAGGAGTCTCCACGCGTGCTGCTGCGTGCCCACGGCAGGGCTGTGGGTATGCCCTCCGACGATGACATGGGCAACTCCGAAGTCGGTCACAACGCGCTGGGCTCGGGGCAGGTCTATGCGCAGGGCGCGGCTCTGGTGAGCGATGCCATCGCCTCGGGCAGCCTGTTCGACGGTGCGGCCTGGCGGGAGGTGGTCGCCAATGCCGCCCGCGAGGGCGCCACGCTCCACCTGATCGGCCTCCTCTCCGACGGGAACGTGCATTCGCATATCGCACATGCTCGCGCGCTGGTCCAAGCCGCCTGCAACGCCGGGGTGCGGCGCGTACGACTCCACGTCCTGCTCGATGGTCGGGATGTGCCCGAGACCTCCGCTCTCGACTACCTGTTGCCTTTCGAGGCTTTCCTCTCGGCTCTTCGTGAGGGCGGTGCCGATGCCCGCATCGCAAGCGGGGGAGGGCGCATGCGGATCACGATGGACCGTTACGAGGCGGATTGGGACATGGTGGCCCGCGGCTGGTCGGTGCACGTGCATGGAGAAGCAGTCCGGTTCCCGAGTGCGGAAGCGGCGGTGAAGAGCTTCAGGGCAGCGCAGCCGGGCATCATCGATCAGGATCTCCCGGCATTCGTCGTCGCGGACGCAGCCGGCCCGGTGGGTTGCATCCGTGATGGTGATTCGGTGGTGCTCTTCAACTTCCGCGGTGATCGTGCCATCGAGATCACGCGTGCCTTCGAAGACGAGTCACTCGATGCGTTCGACCGTGGACAGCGCCCGCGCGTCGTTTTTGCGGGCATGTTGCAGTACGACGGGGACCTGAAGCTGCCGGCCCGTTTCCTGGTGTCGCCCCCGGCGATACGCAACACCATGGGAGAGTTTCTGGCGCGCGCCGGCGTTCCCCAGCTCGCGATCTCCGAGACGCAGAAATTCGGCCACGTCACCTATTTCTGGAACGGCAACCGGAGCAGTCCCTTTGATCCAGCGCTCGAGCGCTGGATCGAGATCCCTTCCGACCGGGTTCCCTTCGAGCAGCGCCCGTGGATGAAAGCGGCCGAGATCACTGATGCACTGATCGCGGAACTGCAGACCGGCCGTTATCGCAGCGCCCGCGTCAATTACGCGAATGGCGATATGGTGGGGCATACGGGGAATTACGCCGCGGCCGTCATGGCCGTGGAAGCCGTGGACCTGGCGCTGTCACGACTGCTGCCCGTCATCGATGCGCTTGGCGGTGTCGCGCTCATCACTGCGGACCACGGCAACGCGGAAGAAATGTTCGAACTCGATCGCAAGACGGGCGCCGCGCTGCACACGCCCGAGGGCAGGATCCGCGCCAAGACCAGTCACACTTTGAACCCCGTGCCGCTCTATCTGCACGACCGAGTGTCGGGCGGGCGTCTGGGCTTGCGTCAGGATCCCGGCTGCGGGCTCGCGAACGTTGCCGCCACCACGCTGCACCTGCTGGGTTTCGAGGCGCCCGCGATGTGGTGCCCCAGCCTTCTCGAAGTGCGCCCGCTCTGACTCAGTTGCTGTGGCGGGCCCGCCAGAGGACCGCTGCGCCCCACGCCAGTGCGGCCGCCATCAGCAGCAGCCCCAGCCCGAAGCTCCCGCGCGCCAGCGCGTGACAGTGCTCCACGGCGTTCCACTGCGTGAGCAGGTTTCCCCAGTCGTGGCTTTCCTCGCCCCGCCCGCCGACCAGTGGCAACGCGCGGTACTCGGCATCGCGGATATAGGGCGCGAGGTCCACCAAGTTCTGGCCTGTCCACCAGGCTGCTGCCGCTGCCGCAACATTGTCCTGCTTCCACGCGGCAAAGTACGCGACCAGAGAGACTGGCAGGAGCACCTGGAAGAGGCTGCCGCCGAGTATCGTCATCGTCTCGCCGAGCGGCATGAAGAACAGGTGCCCGAACTCGTGGAAAGCGAGGTTCGCGCGGTGCAGGAAGGACCCGCCGATGATCTCCCAGTCGATGCCGTGTGCTGCGAACCAGAGCGTCCACGCAGCCAACGCCAGCAACAGCAGGGATCGTGCTGCCAGGCCCGAGGCATCCATGCCTTCGGGGGCAAGGAGGAGTTGCTCGCGCAGGCGAGACGCGAGCGGTGCGTACTCCTCGCGCGGCTGCGATAGCGGATGCATTTGCCCTGCAGGCGAAGACCCTCCCGCGCGTGCCCGCCATTTCGCCCAGGCAATGCCACAGGAAGGGCAGACGCCCGGGTGTGTGTCCTTGTCAGCGGGCCCGGGACGGTGCCCGCAACGCGGGCAGTTGCTGGGGTTCATGTGAGTCGGCGCAGTATCGCTGCGGGCAGGATCTGCATGAGGCGTCCCATCAGGGCCCATGGCCAGCGCGGCACTGCCGCTTGAGCGACCCCTCGGTCGATCAGCTCGACCATGTCTCGCGCAGCGCGCTCGGCGCTCACCACGAAGGGACGGGAAGGAATGTCGCGGTTCATGGGTGTGTCGATGTAGCCCGGCGCAAGTTCCGTTACGCGAATCCCTGCCAGGGCCGTTTCCATGCGGGTGGCTTGCAGGTAACGGTGCAGTCCGGCCTTGGTGGCGCTGTAGATGCCAAGCCTTGGCAGGCCGCGGTAGCGCGCCATGGAGGTGATGCCGACCACCTGCCCGGCATGAGCCCGACGCCGGAAGATCGCTACCGCAGCGTCGATGGTGGCGCAGGCGCCGGTGAGATTTACGCCGATCATCCGCTGCATGCGCGTGATCTGTCCCTCACCCGCAGAGAATGACTCGGCCACGCCTGCGTTGGCGATCACCAGATCAAGGCCGCCGAGTTCGCGGTCTGCCTCTTCGAGACAGGGGGCTATTGCATGGGTGTCCAGCAGATCGAGCTCCAGAACAAGCACCCGAGCGGCCCCCGATGCAGACAATTCCGCTGCAAGGCTCTCGAGTAGTGCTTGTCTGCGCGCCACGAGCGCGAGTTGCCAGCCACGCCGGGCGTATTCGCGGGCGAGCGCCTCGCCGATGCCGCTCGACGCGCCGGTGATGAGAACGGATCTGGGCATCATCGCCTCGGCTCAGGATGAGGTGGAGCCGGGATTCTGTTGGCTGAGGCACCTGCCGACAAGCGCAGTGCGGGTTCGGAAGGTATCCTGAGACACCTTTTTCCCGGCGGGACAGCCTCATGAGCAATGGCAGCATCGGCCCCTTGGTGAAGGCCGACGAGTTCTTCAACCACCAGATCGTCGACACCTTCGCCACCGTCTCGCAGAGCGATTACTCGTGGACCGAGAAGGTCTGCGGCATGGCTGCCGCGCGTGACGGATCGCTGCAGGTGGGTTTCGGCTTCGGCAAGTACCCCAACCGGAACGTGGTCGACGCCTACGGCGGGGTCGGACGTCAGCGGGAGCAATGGACCGTGCGTGCCAGCCGCGAGCTCGCGCGGGACCCCGACACCATCAACGCAGGGCCTCTGGAGTACGAGGTCCTCGAACCCCTGAAGCGCATCCGGATCGCGCTGGCCGCGACCGATGTGCAGCCGATCGCCTGGGAGCTCGAGCTCGAGGGCGTCGTACCCTGCATGCTCGAGGACCGTGAAGATCGCCGCAACCTCCATGGGTTCCGTCACACCGCAAGCCAGATCCGCTATCACCAGACCGGCACCGCGCGAGGATGGGTGGAGGTCGAGGGCAAGCGCACCGAGGTGCGGCCGTCGGAGTGGATCATGACGAGGGACCATAGCTGGGGCATCCGGCCCGACGTGGGTGTGCGCATTCCCGATCTCGGCCCCGATCCGATGGACGGGCGCGTCCCCAGCGCGCTGGCAATCTGGAATCCGCTCCTCTTCCAACGCCCCGACGGTTCCAGCTACGCATTCCACCAGTACTACCTCAACTACAGCGGCCCGGGCTTCCGGCACGAGCGGATCCAGGGCGGCTACGAACACGCGGACGGTCGCAGGGAGCCGCTGGTGGGCATGAGCCCGCATCTGCGTTTCGACCCGGCCACGTTGCGTCTTCTGGGTGGCGAGTTCCGGGTGCGCATGGCGGACGGCAGCGAGCGCCTGCTGACAGCCGAGGCCGTGAGTGACACCGGTTTCCATCTGGGTGCCGGCCTCTACCACGGCTTCGACGGCAAGCACCACGGCTCCTGGATGGGGCCGCTGAACGTGGAAGGGGAGTACTTCGCCGATTGCACGGCGCCAGAGAGCCTCGCCCGACTCAACCAGTTCCGCGACTGCCTGATCCGGGTTCACGATCACCATACGGGCGCCACCGGTTGGGGCAATTGCCAGACCTACGTGCTCGGGCGCTGGCCCGAATTCGGATTGCCCTGAGCGCCGGTAAAAAGACCCAGCAAAGACTCGGGCCTTATAGTTGATCGCGCCACTAGGGTATTGGCTATACTGCAGCCCGACCCCACGCCACGAGGGCAAAGGCCGTTATGCAACTCACCACCCGAGGTCGTTACGCCGTGACCGCGATGCTTGATCTTGCCCTGCACTCGGGCCAGAGACCCCTGCGGCTTGCGGATATCGCTACACGACAGGGGTTATCCCTGTCGTATCTCGAGCAGCTCTTTGCATGCCTGCGGCGGGCGGGTCTGGTGGCCAGTGCGCGCGGGCCCGGCGGCGGATACCGGCCGGGGCGCCCCCTGTCCGAGATCAGCGTGGGTCAGATCATCGATGCGGTGAACGAGCGCATAGACGCCACACGCTGCGAGGGCAGGGGGGACTGCCAGCACGGCGATACCTGCCTCACACATCATCTCTGGAGCGATCTCAGCGAGAACCTGCAGAGTTTCCTTGCCGGGATCACACTGGCTGATTTACTGCAGCGCCACGAGGCACGCGTAAGCGCCGAGGCGGCCGCCAGCGCGGCCTGAGGAACGCAGATGAGCGAACAGATCCACGAACTGATCCGGAAGGATTACGAGGCGGGCTTCATCACCGCCATCGAGTCCGAGACGATCGCGCCCGGCTTGAGCGAGGAGGTGGTCCGTCTCATTTCCTCCAAGAAAGGCGAGCCCGAGTGGCTGCTCGACTGGCGGCTGAAAGCCTTCAGCGCGTGGAAGGGCATGGCTGAACCCGGCTGGGCGCATGTGCACTTCCCGCCGGTCGATTTCGAGGCGGTGTCCTATTACTCGGCCCCGAAAAGCCTGCAAGACGGGCCCAAGAGCCTGGACGAAGTCGATCCGGAATTGCTCAGAACCTACGAGAAACTGGGCATCCCCCTGCACGAGCGGGCGCGGCTTGCCGGTGTGGCGGTGGATGCCGTCTTCGACTCCGTCTCGGTGGTGACGACTTTCAAGGACAAGCTCGCCGAGGCCGGCGTGGTGTTCTGCCCGATCTCGGAGGCGGTCCACAGTCACCCCGAGATCGTGCGCAAGTACCTCGGCAGTGTGGTGCCCCAGCGCGACAACTTCTACGCGGCGCTCAACTGTGCCGTCTTCAGTGACGGCTCCTTCGTGTACATCCCCAAAGGTGTCCGCTGCCCGATGGAGCTCTCCACCTACTTCCGCATCAACGAGGCGAAGACGGGGCAGTTCGAGCGCACCCTGATCATCGCCGACGAAGGCAGCCACGTGAGCTACCTCGAGGGCTGCACCGCGCCGATGCGTGACGAGAACCAGCTGCACGCGGCCGTGGTGGAACTGGTCGCCCTTAAGGGCGCGCGCATCAAGTACTCCACGGTCCAGAACTGGTACCCGGGCGACAAGGACGGCAAGGGCGGCATTTACAATTTCGTGACCAAGCGCGGTGTTTGCCACGACGATGCGCACATCTCCTGGACGCAGGTGGAAACGGGCTCGGCCATTACCTGGAAGTACCCATCGGTGGTGCTGCGCGGCGACAACTCGGTGGGAGAGTTCTATTCGGTTGCCCTCACGAACAACCGTCAGCAGGCAGACACCGGTACCAAGATGATCCACCTCGGGCGCAACACGCGCTCGACCATCGTGTCCAAGGGCATCTCGGCGGGTCATTCCAGCAACGCCTATCGCGGACTGGTTCGCATCAACCCGGGCGCGGAGGGCGCACGCAATCACACGCAGTGCGACTCCCTGCTGATCGGTGATGCCAGCGCGGCGCACACATTCCCCTACATCGAGAGCCGCAACAGTTCGGCCGTGGTCGAGCACGAGGCCACCACCTCGAAGGTGAGTGAAGACCAGTTGTTCCTGTGTCGTCAGCGCGGACTCGATGCCGAGAAAGCCGTGTCGATGATCGTTAACGGTTTCTGCCGCGAGGTGTTCAAGGAACTGCCGATGGAGTTCGCCGTAGAGGCGGGCAAACTGCTTGAAGTGAGCCTGGAGGGCTCTGTTGGCTGATGCTGGAATGCGTGCCCCGCGTGCGGGGCATGGGAGTGCGGCGAGTGTCGCGCGTCGAAACTGAACGTTTGGATTCCTGATACATGCTGTCGATCCGCAATCTTGCTGCCCGAATCGGGGACAAACAGATCCTGAAGGGCATAGACCTCGAGGTGAAACCCGGCGAGGTGCACGCCATCATGGGGCCCAACGGTTCCGGGAAGAGCACACTCGGCTACGTACTCTCGGGCCGCGAGGGCTACGAGGTGACGGGTGGAGAGGCCACGTTCCGTGGCAAGGATCTCTTCGCCCTCGCGACTGAAGAGCGCGCCCGTGA
>JBILEG010000482.1:0-2989 GCA_044352225.1 Pseudomonadales bacterium
CTCATACCAGTGCCAGCTCGGCCACATCATCGTCTTGTAGTAGAACGAGGCCGGAAACAGCGGCTTGAAAAAACCGAGCACGCCGAAGAGATCGAAACCCACCGAGGGCCAGGCGTTCTGGCCGCGGGCACGCAGCCCCGCATAGAGCGGCTGCAGCGTGGCGCGCACGTTGGGCTCGGTCCACGGCCCTTCTTCCAGCTGCACGAGTGCGTTGGGCTCTTCCTTGCCCGCCGCCATCAGGCCGCGCGGACGGTGCAGCTTGAAGCCGCGCCCCAGCACGCGCACGCCATTGGCGAGCAGCGCCGAGGCGAGCGTATCGCCCGCATAGCCGCGATAGGGCTTGCCGTCGAAGAAAAAACTGATGGGCGCGGAGGTATCGACACGCGCGCCTGGCAAACGGTCAGTGGCTTTGCTCACGCGCGCGCCTCCGGCAATGCAGGCACCGGATCCGTCATGCCGTACACGGCGAGGATGCGGTGCGATACCGTGTCGCGGGCCACGTTGAACCACTGGCGGCAACCGTAGGTGTGACGCCAGCGCTCAAGGCTGACGCCCTTGGGATTGATGCGCATGAAAAGGTAATCGCCCCACTCGGCGTCTGAGCAGTCGAGCATGGGGCGCTGTATGTGGGATTGCCCACCGCAGTGGAACTCGTCTTCGTCGCGGCGGCCGCACCAGGGGCAGTCGATTTGCAGCATGTGTGCAGGCCCTCAGTGCGAGACGCCGGCAGCGGCGCCCTCGTCCACGAGGCGTCCGGTGTGGAAACGCTCCAGGGAGAAGGGCTCGGCCAGCGGATGGGGTTTGTCGTGTGCGATTGTGGCGGCGAGCAAGTCACCGCCCGCGGGAATAGCCTTGAATCCACCCGTACCCCAGCCGCAGTTGATGTACATGCCAGTGACCGGCGTCTTGCCGATGATGGGGCTGGTGTCCGGGCTGATGTCCACCACCCCACCCCACTGCCGCATCATCTTCAGGCGGCTGAAGCGGGGGAACATCTCGAGGATCGAGCGCACGCCGTCTTCCAGCGTAGGGAGGTTGCCGCGCTGCCCGTAGGAGTAATAGGCATCGGCGCCCGCGCCCATCACCATCTCGCCCCGATCGGACTGGCTGATGTAAGCGTGAACCATGGGCGAGTTGATCACGCGGTCGAGCGCGGGCTTCACCGGTTCGCTCACGTAGGCCTGCAGCGTCATGCTGGAGAGCGGCAGTTTGAAGCCCGCGAGCGTGGCCAGCACCGTGCTGTGACCTGCCACCGCGATGCCCACCTTGTCGGTACGGATGGTGCCGCGATTCGTGTGCACGGCACGCACGCGGTTGTCGCTGATCTCGAAGCCGCTCACTTCGCAGTTCTGGATGATGTCCACGCCCAACTGGCTCGCGCCCCGCGCATAGCCCCAGGCCACCGCATCGTGGCGGGCCGTGCCACCCCGGCGCTGCATGAAGGCGCCTTTCACCGGATAGCGCATGCCGAAGACATCCAGCGCCGGCACCTCGGCCTGCACCTGCTCGGGCTCCAGCCACTCGCAGGCGATGCCCTGCACCTGGATCGCGTTCGACCAGCGCTGCAGCATCTCGACATCGTGGCGGCTGTTCGCGAGCGTGAGGATGCCCATCTGGCTCAGCATCAGGTTGATGTTGAGTTCGAGGCTCAGGCCCTCGTAAAGCCGCAGCGAGTGGTCGTAGAGATCGGTGCTCTGCGGGTAGAAATAATTCGAGCGCACGATGGTGGTGTTGCGGCCGGTGTTGCCACCGCCCAGCCAGCCCTTCTCGAGCAGCGCGACGTTGCGGATGCCGTGCTTGCTCGCAAGGTAATAGGCCGTCGCAAGACCATGCCCGCCGCCACCGATGATCACAACATCGTAGGCAGACTTGGGCTCAGGGCTGCGCCAGAACTGTGGCCAGTTCCGGTGGCCACCAACGGCGTGCTTCAGCAACTGGAGCGCGGAGTGCGTGCGAGTGACAGGCAAGGTCGGCACCCGGGGAATGAGGGAAGGGCGCGACTCTACTGGAGCGCGGAAACGAGCGTCAACGAAGCGGCCTTTCGCCGCAGAAAAGCGGCTTCTCGCTGAGGAATTTCGACCAGTGGCGGAGCGATCTGACCGATCGGCCCGACACCACCGCCAACCCGCACAAGCTCTGCCGTAATTTTGCAGGGCCGCACCGAGGCCGCGGGACGGGGCCCATCCCGCTCGTAATATACTCGCGCCCTGCTTCGAACCCCGGAAGGACTCTCATGAAGACGAGCGCGCGCGTGGTGGTGATCGGTGGCGGCGTGGTGGGTGTGAGCACCCTCTACCATCTGGCCAAAAAGGGCTGGAGCGACGTGGTACTGATCGAGCAGGGCGAGCTCACCTCGGGCTCCACCTGGCACGCCGCGGGCCTGCTGCCGCTCTTCAACATGAGCTACAGCGTGGGCCAGATACACAAGTACTCCGTGCAGCTCTATCGCAGCCTCGAGGCCGAGACCGGGCAACCGGTGGGCCTGAAGCAGGTGAGCAACATCCGCCTCGCACGCCGCCGTGATCGCATGGACGAGTTCCTGCAATACGCCGCCACCGCCCGCACCATCGGCGTGCAGGTCGATGTACTCACACCTGCACAGGTCAAAGAGTTCTGGCCGCTCTGCAATGTCGACGGCGTGATCGGTGCCATCCGCCACCCCGAAGACGGCTACATCCAGCCCGCGGACCTCACGCAGGCGCTTGCCAAGGGCGCCCGCAACCGCGGTGCCACCATCTACCGCAAGACCCGCGTCACCGCGATCCGCCAAACCGCCTCCGGCGAGTGGTGCGTGGTCACCGACAAGGGCGAGATCACCTGCGAGCACATCGTGAGCTGCACCGGCAACTACGCCCGCAAGACCGGCGCCATGGTGGGCCTCGACATCCCCGTCATTCCCGTCGAGCACCAGTACATCGTCACCGAGCCGCACCCCGCGATCCAGGAGCGTCACCGCCTGGGCCTGCCCGAGATGGGCGTGCTGCGCGAC
>JBILEG010000003.1:0-28520 GCA_044352225.1 Pseudomonadales bacterium
CACCTCTGCCGCGTGCGCGATGGCGAGGAAGTGCAGCACGGCATTGGTGGATCCACCGGTCGCCATGATCACGGCCACGGCGTTCTCGATGCTCTCGCGCGTGACGATGTCGCGGGGTTTGAGATCACGCGCCACGGCCTCGACCAGCACCTTCGCGGCGCGCGCAGTGCTCGCGACTTTCTCGTCGTGCACGTTGGCCTCGGTGCTGGAGTACGGCAGGCTCATGCCGAGCGCCTCGAAGGCCGAGCTCATGGTGTTGGCGGTGTACATCCCGCCGCAGGAACCGCTGCCCGGGATCGCGCGTCGCTCGATCTCGCAGAAATCTTCCTCGCTCATCTTGCCGGCGCTGAACTGGCCCACGGCCTCGAATACGCTGACTATGTTGAGGTCCTCGCCCTTGTAGCGACCAGGCAGGATGGTGCCGCCGTACACGTAGATCGAGGGCACGTTGGCGCGGAGCATGCCCATCATGCCGCCCGGCATGTTCTTGTCGCAGCCACCGATCACGAGCACGCCGTCCATCCACTGTCCGCCCACGCAGGTCTCGACGCAGTCGGCGATCACCTCGCGCGAGACGAGGCTGTACTTCATGCCCTCGGTGCCCATCGCCATGCCGTCGCTGATGGTGGGTGTGCCGAAGACCTGCGGGTTGGCGCCGGCTTCCTTGAGCGCTTCAACGGCGGCATCGGCCAGACGTTGCAGGCCGGAGTTGCAGGGCGTGATGGTGGAATGGGCATTTGCCACGCCGATCATCGGCTTGCCGAAATCGCCTTCGGTGTAGCCCATGGCGTAGTACATGGAGCGGTTGGGCGCGCGCGCGACGCCTTCGGTGATGTTCTTCGAGCGGCGGTTGGAAGACATGGACTGCGGCCTCCGGGATGTGAGTCAGTGGTCTGCAGCGCAGGCGGTGATGCCGCGCGGCGGGGAGTGCGAAGGTTAAAGCCACGGGGCGCGGGTTGCCACGGCTGCCACCGCTGTAGTCCTGTCGCGGGCATGGCCCGCTCCTACGGAAACCAGGGTAGGAGCGGGCCATGCCCGCGACCCAGACCATCATGCAGAAGGGCACCGTAGGAGCGGGCCATGCCCGCGACCCTAAACCCCTTTCAACAGGGCATGGATGATCGGCAGATTCGCTGCCGGAAAACACACAGGATCCATCGCCTCCGGCCGGAGCCAATCGATCGGTTGCCCGTCCTGGTGCGCAGGTTCGCCCGTGTATCCGCGCACCACCCAGACCTCGAGCAGCACACGGCGATCCGGGTAGCTGTGTTCGATGTCGATGAGAGGCGCGGCGTCCGTCACGACAATCGCGAGTTCTTCCCGGAGCTCGCGACGCAAAGCCTCCTGCACGGTCTCGCCCGCATGGATCTTGCCGCCGGGAAACTCCCAGAGCCCACCCTGGTGCAGATGCGCGTGTCGCCGGCTCACCAGCACCTCGCCGCCCGCGTTCAGGATCACGCCCACGGCAACACGCAGCGTGGCGGGCAGAGCCTGCGTGCTCAGCTGCGGTACTCCGCGTTGATGCGCACGTAGTCGTGAGAGAGGTCGGATGTCCAGACGGTGGCGGCTACATCGCCCCGGCCAAGCGCGACGGCAATCGTGATGTCCTCGGCCGACATCACACGCTGGCCCGCTTCCTCGGTGTAGGCGGGATCGCGCGCGCCGCGGCTGGCGATGCGCACACCGCTGATGGACACCTCCACGCGCGAGACGTCGAGATCAGCCACACCCGCACGCCCCACAGCCGCGAGGATGCGCCCCCAGTTGGGATCGCTCGCGAACAGCGCAGTCTTCACCAACGGCGATTCCGCCACGGCGTAAGCCACACGCCGGCATTCTTCGCGGCTCAGGCCGCCGCTCACCTCGACCGCCACGAACTTGGTGGCACCCTCGGCATCGCGGATCACAGCCTGTGCCAGTTCGATGAACAGGGAGCCCAAAGCCTCCTCGAACACGGCGAGCCGCGGGTCTGCCGGATCGAGCAGTTCGCCATGCGCAGCCATGCCGGTGGCGGCCAGGATGCAGGCATCGTTGGTGGAGGTATCACCATCCACCGTGATGGCGTTGAAGCTGGCATCCACTGCGCGCGCGAGCGCGGCCTCGAGCAAGGGCTGCGCGATCCGCGCATCGGTGGCAACGAAGCAGAGCATGGTCGCCATGTCGGGCTTGATCATGCCCGCGCCCTTGGCGATACCGGAGAGCGTGACCGGCACGCCGTCGAGCACGATGCGCCGGCTCGCGCCCTTGGGGCGGGTATCGGTGGTCATGATGCCTTCGGCTGCGATGTCCCAGCCGTTCTCATCGAGCGCGGCGAGCGCCGCGGGCAGGCCTGCGACCAGCCTCTCCACGGGAAGTTGTTCGCCGATCACGCCGGTGGAAAACGGCAGCACAGCCTGCGCGGGAACGCCTGCGAGTTGCGCCAGCGCGGCACAGGACTCCTGCGCCGCGCGCATGCCCTGCTCACCGGTACCGGCGTTGGCATTGCCCGTGTTCACGAGCAGAAGGCGTGGTTCGCCGAAAACCGCGGCGAGGTGTTCCTTCGCCACCGTGACCGGGGCGGCACAAAAGGCGTTGCGCGTGAAACTGCCAGCCGCACGGGTGCCGGGCGCGAGCTCGAGTACCACGAGGTCGCGTCGCCCGGGCTTGCGGATGCCGGCACGCGCGGTGCCCAGACGTACGCCCGCAACGGGCTCCAGCGGAAAATGCGAAGGGGCCCCAACGGCCATGATGCGTCCTCCGGGAAAGCTCAGTCGGCGCCGGCTACCAGGCCATGGCACTGCTTGTACTTCTTGCCCGATCCGCAGGGGCAGGGCTCGTTGCGGCCCACTTTGCGCGTTTCCCGCACGAAGGTGGCCACGGGTTCGGGCTGCGGCGGCGGGGTTTCTTCAGACGGATCGGCAGCCAGCGCGCTCGCCTCTGCGTGGGTGAACTTCGCCTTGGCCTGCTCGCGCTCCTGCGCCTCGCGCTGGGCGCGTTCGAAATCCTCGACCTCCTGCTCGGTGCGGATCTGCACCTTCGACAGGAAGCGCGTGACCTCGTACTTGATGTTGTTCAGCAGTTTCTCGAAGAGGTTGAAGGCCTCGCGTTTGTACTCCTGTTTGGGGTTGCGGTTGGCGTAAGCGCGCAGGTGGATGCCCTGGCGCAGCGCATCCATGGCTTGCAGGTGTTCCTTCCAGAGGGTGTCCAGCACCTGAAGCATGATGTGACGCTCGAGCTTGTGCATCTCGGCGCCGAGCGGAGTCATGCGCCGCGTGTACTCCTCGGCGATGGCGGCGACCACGCGCTCGCGGACGTGGCTTTCCTCCAGCCCCGACTCGGTCTCGAGCCAGTGTGCGATGGGCAGTGCCACTCCGAACTCGGCCTGCAGATGCTGTTCGAGGCCGGGAACGTTCCACTGCTCTTCGAGGGTTTGCGGCGGAATGAACTCGTCGATCACGCCGTTCACCACGTCGGCGCGGATGCGGGTGATGGTCTCGCCCACGTCGTCGGTGCCGGCGAGCAGATCGTTGCGCTGCTGGTAGACGACGCGGCGCTGGTCGTTCGCAACGTCGTCGTACTCGAGCAACTGCTTGCGGATATCGAAGTTGCGCCCCTCGACCTTGCGCTGCGCTTTCTCGATGGCGTTGGTGACCATGCGGTGCTCGATGGCCTCGCCACGCTGCATGCCGAGCGCCTGCATGAAGCCCTTCACCCGCTCCGAGGCGAAGATGCGCATCAGGTTGTCTTCGAGCGACAGATAGAACCGCGAAAGCCCCGGATCGCCCTGGCGGCCGGAGCGGCCACGAAGCTGGTTGTCGATGCGGCGGGATTCGTGGCGCTCGGTGCCGATGATGTGCAGGCCACCGGCGGCGAGCACCTGCGCGTGACGCTCGCGCCACTCGGCACGCATGCGCTCGACCACAGCGGGATCGGGGTTCTCGAGGCGCGCGATCTCGGCCTCTACGCTGCCGCCCAGCACGATGTCGGTACCGCGGCCCGCCATGTTGGTGGCGATGGTGATGGCCGAAGGGCGACCGGCCTGCGCGATGATCTCGGCCTCGCGCTCGTGGTACTTGGCGTTCAGTACCTCGTGGGGAATGCCGTTCTTCTTCAGGAAACCCGAGAGCTCCTCCGACGTCTCGATGGAGGCGGTGCCCACCAGTACGGGCACGCCCTTGGCGGTGCACTCGCGGATGTCGGCGACGACAGCTTCGAACTTCTCTTCCTTGCTGAGGTAGACGAGATCGTTCAGGTCCTTGCGGATGGCGGGACGGTTGGTGGGAATCACCACCACGTCCAGACCATAGATTTGCCGGAACTCGAAGGCTTCGGTGTCGGCGGTGCCGGTCATGCCGGCAAGCTTGCCGTAGAGCCGGAAGTAGTTCTGGAAGGTGGTGGAGGCCAGCGTCTGGCTCTCGGCCTGGATCTTCACTCCCTCTTTTGCCTCGATGGCCTGGTGCAGCCCCTCGGAGAGGCGTCGGCCTTGCATGGTGCGCCCGGTGTGCTCGTCGATCAGCACCACCTGCCCGCCCTGCACGATGTACTCGACGTCCTTCGCGAACAGGTGATGCGCGCGGAGCGCCGTGTTCACGTGATGGAGCAGGCCGAGGTTCATCGCGTGGTAGAGGCTCTCTCCCTCGGGCAGCAGACCCTCGGAGATCAGGCACTGCTCGATGAACTGGTGGCCTTCCTCCGTGAGCTCGATCTGGCGCTGCTTCTCGTCGACGAGGAAATGGCCGTCGGGGACCGACTCGGTGTCGCCTTCCGGCAGCGGCGGCGCCTTGCGCATGCGCGGCACAAGGGTGTTGATGTGCTTGTAGAGCCGCGAGCTGTCTTCGGCAGCGCCCGAGATGATGAGCGGGGTGCGCGCCTCGTCGATCAGGATGGAGTCGACCTCGTCGACGATGGCGAAGGCGAGCTTGCGCTGCATCTTGTCGTCGAGGCTGAAGACCATGTTGTCGCGGAGGTAATCGAAGCCGTACTCGTTGTTGGTGCCGTAGGTGATGTCGGCGGCGTAGCCCTGGCGCTTGGACTCCTGATCCTGTTGCGGAAGGATCACCCCCACGTTCATGCCGAGGAACTCGTAGACGGGGCTCATCCACTGCGCATCGCGCCGGGCGAGGTAGTCGTTGACCGTCACGACATGGACGCCATCGCCCGTGAGTGCATTGAGGTACACGGGCAGGGTGGCGACGAGGGTCTTGCCCTCGCCGGTGCGCATCTCGGCGATGCGCCCCTCGTGGAGCGTCATGCCGCCGACCATCTGCATGTCGAAGTGCCGCAAACCCAAGGTCCGCCGGGAGGCCTCGCGCACCGCAGCGAAGGCTTCCGGCAGCAGCTGGTCAAGCGTCTCGCCGGCGGCAAGGCGCTCGCGGAAACGGGGCGTCTGGGCGCGCAGTTCCTCGTCGCTCATCGCCTGGAAGCGCGGCTCGAGCGCATTGATGGTGGCCACGGTGCGGCCCATGCGCTTGAGTTCGCGATCGTTCTTGGTACCGATCAGTTTGCGTAGGAGCGAAAGAACCATGGGCTGAGGAGTTCCAGCGCGACCAACAGGCCGGGATGTGGGAGTCAGGGAGGCCCCGGAAGGGGCAACGCGGCCGGATTATAACCCGTGGATTCAGGGATGGGCGGGCAGAAATTCAGGCCGACAGCGCGGCTCAGCGCACCGCGCGGCGGGTGCCGATGTACTGCCTCGGATCGACGAGTTGGCCGTTGGCGAGGACTTCGAGGTGCAGGTGCGTGCCGCTCGCGCGGCCCGTGGCGCCGACCTTGGCGATCTTCTGCCCCTTCATCACGACCTCTCCGGGCTTAACCAGGATCTCGCTGTTGTGCGCGTAACGGCTGCGGTAGCCATCGCTGTGGCGGACCTCGATCAGCTTGCCGTAGTCCTTGTCCCAGCCTGCCCACGTGACCACACCGGAGGCCACTGCCATGACGGGGGTTCCCGGGCGCGCGGTGAAGTCGAGCCCCTTGTGGAAGGCCTGCCGTCCCGAGAAGGGATCGGTGCGGCGCCCGAAGACAGACGATACATAACCGCTTGCCACCGGCCAGCCGTCCACCGCCACATCGAGCGCGAGTTCGCGATTGACCAGCAGGCGCTCCATTACCTGGAGTTGGGTCTCGCGGTTCTCGATCTGGGTGGCGAGGCGATCGAGCGCCAGGCTGAATTCCGTGGGAGCGCTATCGCCGGCGCTCTCCGAGGTGTAGGGGCCGCCGAAGGCAGGCTCCTGGTCGAAATCGAACTCTCCGCCATCGAGTTTGGCTGCCGAGGCAAGACGCTGACCCACAGCTTCCATGCGCAGGAGACGGGCCTGCAGGGCCGCGAGGCGGGAGGCGTAGGCTCGGCCTTCGCGTGCGCTGCTTTCTTTCAGCTCGGAGGCCTTGGCATCCAGCGACTCGAGTTCCCCGCCCCAGGCGCTGACCAGGTCTGATGGAAGCTTCCCTGCCTGTGCGATCGCCATCCGGTAACCGGCGATCGCGGCGAGCAGGAGGCAGCACACCAGCATCAGCGGCGCGAGCCACAGCACGGCGCGTGGCAGTGCCACGCTCCGGGTAGTGTCTGGCTTGTCGCCGAGGACGATGATGCGCATGTCGTGTTTTTTGCCGACAGGTTTCCGTTGGACGGATGGGCTAAAGCAAAGGATGGGCCGGACTATGCCACAGGGCTTCCGTAAGTGCCAACCCGTATCGAAAGCTTGCAGGAGGCGGGGTCAGGATGCCTGATTGCCCTCGATCCCTTCCTGCCGAGCACGCCATGGGCACCCCAGAAGCACCCCGTCCACCCCTGCCGCCGTTCGACGAAACAGGCGCCCTGCGCAAGGTGCGCGCCGCCGAAGACGCCTGGAACCGCCGCGAGCCCGAGCGTGTGGCGCTGGCCTACAGCCCCGACAGCCGCTGGCGCAACCGCTCGGAGTTCCTGTCGGGACGGGAGGAGATCATCGGATTCCTGCACCGCAAATGGGCGCGGGAGCAGGACTATCGCCTCATAAAGGAGCTGTGGGCATTCCGCGACAGCCGTATCGCGGTCCGCTTCGCTTACGAGTGGCATGACGCGGAGGGGAGCTGGTTCCGCTCCTACGGCAACGAGAACTGGGAATTCGATGCGCAGGGCTTCATGCGACTGCGGATCGCCAGCATCAACGATATGGGCATCACGGCCGCGGAGCGACTCTTCCACTGGCCGTCGGGGCCGCGCCCGGGGGGGCACCCGGGGCTTCCCGAACTGGGACTCTGAGGCCGGGCCGGCCCGCGCGGGGCAAAACCCCGCGAGGCCGGCCGGGACGGGATCCCGAGGCGCGGCTCAGTCGGCCTGCCGGCGCAGGAAGGCCGGGATGTCGAACTGCGAGTCCTCGTACATCGGCTCCGCGCCCACGGCCATCTGCGCGGCACGCGGCGGCACGGGTACATCACGGCGCGGCGCGGTCGTGGCGCGGCGGATCGCGGGTGAGTCGAAGTCCTTGTAGTTCGGCTGCGCGCTAGCAAGCGTGGCGTTGCGCACCAGCGTGGGTACGGCCGCTTCACGGCGCAACTCGCCGAGGCCGGTCGCCACCACGGTCACCTTGATCTCGTCGCCCATGTCCGGGTCGATCGCCGTGCCTATCACGACCGTCGCATTGTCGGCCGCGAACTCGTGCACGGTGTCGCCTACTTCCGAGAACTCGCCGAGCGAGAGATCGGGGCCGGCGGTGATGTTGACCAGGATGCCGCGCGCGCCCTGCAGGTTGATGTCTTCGAGCAGCGGGCTGCGGATCGCGGCCTCGGCCGCCTCGCGGGCGCGGTTCTCGCCGCGGGCGCTGCCGGTGCCCATCATCGCCATACCCATCTCCGACATCACGGTGCGCACGTCAGCGAAGTCCACGTTGATGGTACCGGGACGGATGATCAGGTCCGCGATGCCCTGCACCGCGCCGAGCAGCACGTCGTTGGCGGCCTTGAAGGCCTCGAGCAGGCTGGTGTTCTTGCCGAGCACGGCGAGCAGCTTCTCGTTGGGGATCGTGATCAGCGAGTCGACGTGCTGCTGCAGTTCGCCGAGGCCGTCATCGGCTATCGCCGAGCGCTTCTTGCCCTCGAAGCGGAAGGGCCGGGTCACCACGGCAACGGTGAGGATGCCGAGTTCACGCGCCACCTCGGCCACCACGGGTGCGGCACCCGTGCCGGTGCCACCGCCCATGCCGGCGGTGATGAACACCATATCGGCACCCTTCAGTACTTCGGCGATGCGTGCCTTGTCCTCGAGCGCGGCCTGACGGCCGATCTCGGGATTGGCGCCGGCGCCGAGCCCCTTGGTAATGCCCGCGCCGAGTTGCAGCACGGTGCGCGACGGGATGTCGGACAGTGCCTGTGCGTCGGTGTTGGCGCAGATGAAATCGACGCCGTCGACCCCGGCGTCGATCATGCGGCGCACGGCGTTGCCGCCGCCACCGCCCACTCCGACCACCTTGATCACTGCGCTCTGCGGTACGTTGTCCACGAGTTCGAACATGCTGGCTTCCCCTTTGGAGGTGTGATTGACGAAAACGAAACTCAGAGATTCCCTTGCATCCACTGCTTCAACTTCCTGAGCAGCCCACGGCTGCTGCTGTCTCTCTCGATGCCGGCGCCCTGCTGCTTCTGTCCGAAGAGCAGCAGGCCCACGGCCGTCGCGTAAATCGGGTTCCTGACGATGTCGAGCATCCCCTGCACGCCCGCCGGCACGCCGAGGCGCACGGGCATGTGGAAGATCTCCTCGGCGAGCTCGACGGCACCTTCCATCCGCGAGGTGCCACCGGTCAGCACGATCCCGGCACCCAGCGACTCTTCGAAGCCGCTCCTGCGGATCTCGGCCTGCACCAGCGTGAAGAGCTCGTCGTAGCGCGGCTCCACCACCTCGGCGAGCGCCTGGCGCGAGAGCTCGCGCGAGCTCCTCTCGCCCACACCGGGCACGCGGATGGTCTGGTCCGCTCCGGCGAGCTGCGCGAGCGCGCAGGCGTACTTGATCTTGATTTCCTCGGCGTATTGCGTGGGCGTGCGCAACGCCATGGCGATGTCGTTGGTGACCTGGTCTCCGGCGATGGGAATCACGCCGGTGTGGCGGATGGCGCCTTCGGTGAAAATGGCGATGTCCGTGGTGCCGCCGCCGATGTCGACGATGCAGACGCCGAGTTCGCGCTCGTCGTCGGTGAGCACGGAATAGCTCGAGGCGAGTTGCTCGAGGATGATGTCGTCCACGTCGAGGCCGCAGCGGCGGATGCACTTCTCGATGTTCTGCGCCGCGTTCACCGCGCAGGTGACGAGATGCACTTTCGCCTCGAGGCGCACGCCCGACATCCCGAGCGGCTCCTTGATGCCTTCCTGGCTGTCGATCACGTATTCCTGCGGCAGGATGTGCAGGATCTTCTGGTCGGCGGGAATGGCCACGGCGCGCGCCGCATCGATCACGCGCTCGAGATCGTGCTGGAAGACCTCGCGGTCCCGGATCGCCACGATGCCGTGGGAATTGAGGCTGCGGATGTGGCTGCCGGCAATGCCGGCATAGACCGAGTGGACCTGACAGCCCGCCATGCGCTCGGCTTCTTCGACCGCGCGCTGTATGGACTGCACAGTGGACTCGATGTCCACGACCATGCCTTTCTTCAGCCCGCGCGAAGGATGGGAGCCCAGCCCCACCACCTTCAACTCTCCGTCAGCACCGGCCTCGCCCACGATCGCCACCACCTTGGATGTGCCGATGTCGAGTCCGACGATGAGTTTTCCGCCAGTCATGCCTGCCATTGCCTTACCTCTCTGCCGGGGCGGCGGCGGGCGTTGCCTGCGCCGCAGGCGCGGGCGTGGCTGCGGGCGCTGCGCCACGCAAAGCCACGGCCACGCCGTTGCTGTATCTCATGTCGATGCGTGCCATGCGCTCGCGCTCGGACACCCACTCGGTCTGCAGGAGCCGCGAGAGCAGTCCCAGCTTGCGTTCCACATCGCGGCGCCCCAGCAGCACCTCGAGCCCGTTCGACAGCGTGATGCGCGCGGCATGCTTGCCATCGCGCACGAGCGCGGCGATGCGCAGACCCGTGGGCTCGAGGATCTCGGTGAACCGGTCGAAGTCGGACAGCAGTTCCTTCTCGCCGCCGGGCGGCCCGTAGACCAGCGGCAAGGCAAGTCCGCGAAGCGGCGCATCCGGGCGGAATACCTCGGCATAGGGGTTCAGGTACGCATCCTCGCCGAAGCGCAACACAGGAACCTGCTCCGTTATGTACACCAGCAAGCGGTCGGGCCAGGCGCGGCGCACGGTGACCTCGTGCACCAGCGGAAGCCGCTGGAGTTCGTTGCGGATCCGGGCGAGGTCGACCATGAAGTAGCCGGTGCCCAGATGCGGCAGCATGCTCTCCTCGATCCGGGCGCGGTCGATGAAACGGAAATCACCGTTGACGCTGACATGGCGGATCGGGACGTTCGCCACTTCGCGGAACGCCGTGAAACCCATCTCGCCCACAGCGGCAAGCAGCACGACGAACAGGCCCGGCACCAACCAGCGCTGGCCCGGGAATCCGCGTGCAGCCGCCTCACCCGCGCGCGATGCGCCACGGCGCGCACGCGCCGGAGCCGCAGGAGCACGCAGGTGAAGAGGGGCGTTCACGCCGCATCCTCCCGCAGGCTGGCATTGAGGATGCGCACCACCAGGTTCTGGAAATCCATGCCCACCGCAGCTGCTGCCATCGGCACCAGGCTGTGGCTGGTCATACCCGGCGAGGTGTTCACCTCCAGCACGAAGAACTGTCCGGTGCCTGCATCGCGCATCAGGTCTACACGGCCCCAGCCGCGGCAACCGAGGCTCTCGAAGGCGCGCAAGGACAGCACGCGGATTTCCTCTTCCGCCGCGGCGTCCAGCCCTGAGGGGCAGAGATAGCGCGTGGAATCGGCCCGGTATTTCGCCTCGTAGTCGTAGAAGGTGCGCGGGGTTTCCAGCCTTATCGACGGCAGCACCTCGCCGTCGACGACCGCCACCGTGTACTCCGGGCCGATGATCCGCTGCTCCACCAGCACGCAGGCGTCGTATCGCGCCGCCAGATCGACCGCACGCACGAGCCCCTCGGCATCGTCGACCGGGGTGATACCGATGCTCGAGCCTTCGCTCGCGGGTTTCACGATCATGGCGGCACCGAGCCGTGCTCTCAGCGCATCCCACGACACGCTGCCGGGTACTGCGACATCGAACGCAGGCGTCGGAATCCCCTCCGCCTGCCAGAAGCGCTTGCAGCGGAGTTTGTCCATCGCGAGGGCGCAGGCGAGCACGCCGCTGCCGGTGTGGCTGATGCCGAGCGTGGACAGCGCGCCCTGCAGGGTGCCGTCTTCGCCGATGCCGCCATGCAACGCGATGAACGCATGGCGCACGCCCGCCGCGATCAGGCGCGGCAGCACGTCCGCCTGCGCGTCGATGGCGAGAACGCCGGGCAGGCGCTGCACCAGTGCCGCATGCACGGCGCCGCCGCTGTCGAGCGAGACCTCGCGCTCGGCCGAGAGCCCGCCCAGGAGCACCGCCACCGGGCCGCGGATGCGCGCGGCATCGAGTTCGTACTGCCTCATTCACAACCTCCGTGGGCGCGGGACCAATCGAGCATCGCGCTCACCACGCGGCCGACGCTGCCGGCGCCCTGCACCAACAGGAAATCACCCGGACGCAGCAGGCCGGGCAGCACCTCGGCCACGCCCGCCGGATCGGACACAAACACGGGGTCAAGGCGTCCGCGCTGGCGGATGCTGCGACACAGGCTGCGGGAATCCGCGCCGGGAATGGGCTCCTCTCCCGCCGCATAAACTTCCAGCAGCACCAGCGCGTCGACCTGCGAGAGCACGCGCGCGAAGTCCTCGTACAGTTCCTGGGTGCGGGTGTAGCGGTGTGGCTGGTAGACCATCACGAGTCTGCGATCCGGCCAGCCGCCGCGCACTGCGGCAAGGTTTGCCGCCACCTCGGTGGGGTGATGGCCGTAGTCGTCGACCATCAGAGCCGTACCACCGCCCGGCAGTGGCAATTCACCGTGCATCTCGAAACGTCGCCCTACGCCCTGGAAGGCCGCGACGCCGCGGACGATGGCCTCGTCCGGGATGTCCTCATCCGTGGCCACGGCAACAGCGGCCGTGGCGTTCAGCGCGTAGTGCGCGCCGGGCAGTGCGAGACAAAGATCGAGCGTGGCCTTGCCACCGGGGCGTTCTACGCGGAAGTGCGAGCGCGCACCGTCCTGACGGAAATCACGCAGACGGAAGTCAGCGTCGGCAGAACGGCCGTAGGTCAGCACCTGCCGGGTCACCTGCGGAATGATCGAGGCCACCGCCGCGTCATCGACGCACAGCACACAGGGGCCGTAGAACGGCAGGTTGTGGAGGAACTCCAGGAATGTGCGCTTCAGACGCTCGAAATCCCCGCCATAGGTACCCATGTGATCGGCGTCGATATTGGTGACCACCGCGACCATGGGCTGCAGGTGCAGGAAAGACGCATCGCTCTCGTCTGCCTCGGCGATCAGATAACGGCTCACGCCGAGGCGGGCGTTGGCCTGCGCGCTGTTCAGGCGGCCGCCGATCACGAACGTGGGGTCGAGGCCGGCTTCGGCGAAGATCGACGCGATGATGCTGGTCGTCGTGGTTTTTCCGTGCGTGCCTGCCACCGCGATGCCGTGGCGGTAACGCATGAGCTCGGCGAGCATCTCCGCTCGCGGTACAACCGGAATACGGTGCGCGCGCGCGGCGGCGATTTCGACGTTGTCCTCATGCACGGCGCTGGAACTGACCACCACGTCCGCGCCCTCGACCTGCCGGGCGGCATGCCCGAGGTATACCTCGACGCCGGCATCGCGCAAACGTGCAAGCGTAGGGGAGTTGCTGGCATCGGAACCCGACACGCGATAGCCCTGGTTGCAGAGCACCTCGGCGATGCCGCACATGCCCGCACCGCCGATGCCGACGAAATGGATGCGCGCGATGCGGCGCATGCCGGGAACGCCGGGAGCCCGCGGGTTCATCGCGCCATCTCCAGACAGGTACGCGCCACATCGTCGGCGGCATATGGGCGACCGAGCGCTCGCGCGCGCACCGCCATGTCGAGCAAAACCGCGGGGGTTTGAGCGAGCCGCTGCAGCGTGGCGGCAAGCCACCCGGGTGTGAATGCAGGTTGCTGGCAGCGCAGCGCTGCACCGGCCTCCTCCAGCCAGCGGGCGTTGGCGTTCTGGTGATCGTCGATCGCGCCGGGGAGAGGCACCAGGACCGACGCGAGCCCTGCTGCCGCCAGTTCGCTCACCGTGAGCGCGCCCGCGCGGCAGACGACCAGGTCCGCCCACGCATAGGCCGCACCCATATCGGCGATGAAACTCTCGACTCGGGCCTCCACACCCTGCGCGGCGTAGCGGTCTGCGCACTCGGCCTGCGCTGCAGCACCGCACTGATGGATCACCTCGGGGCGGGTGCCCGCGCCGATCAGCGCGAGCGCCTCGGGGAGAACCTCGTTCAGCACGCGGGCACCCTGACTGCCGCCGAGCACGAGCAGGCGCAGTCTGCGGCTCGAGCGTCCGGCAAAGCGCTCGGCAGGCGCTGGCAGCGCGGCAATCGCGGCACGCACCGGGTTGCCGACGAAGCGCGCACGCGGATTTCCGGCGAAAGGCCCCGGCAGCCCAAGAAGGATCGCCCCTGCAACGCGCGCCAGCAGCCGGTTGGTGGTGCCTGCCACAGCGTTCTGCTCGTGCACCACGAGCGGCACGCCGAGCAGGCGTGCCGCAAGCCCGCCCGGGCCGGCAACGAAGCCGCCGGTTCCCAGCACGCAGGAGGGGCGAAGCCGCCGGATGATGGCTGCCGCTTGGAGGATGGCTGCCACGAGGAGCAAGGGCGCGAACAGTTTCTGCAGCAGCTGCTTGCCGCGGACGCCGCGCACGCGCAGGTATGAGACGGGAATTCCTGCGGCGGGCACCAGCCGCGACTCCATGCCTGCGCGCGTGCCCAGCCAGTGGACCTCGGCACCGCCGGCACGCAGTGCTGCCGCAGCGGCGATGCCCGGGAACACATGGCCACCCGTGCCGCCACCGGTGATGAGAACAAGTCTGCGGGTATCAGGCATTGCGCACCCTCCAGCCCTGCCAGGGGGCAGCGAGCGCACTGGTGCCGCTGCGCACTTCGGATTCGGCGCGCAACACCAGCCCCATCATCGCGAAAAGCATGACCAGACTGCTGCCGCCGTAGCTGAGAAACGGCAGCGTGAGCCCCTTGGTGGGAAGCAGCCCGGCATTCACGCCGATGTTGATGAACACCTGCCCGGCCACCACCAGCGCGACGCCGAGACAGACCTGTGCCGCGAATACCTGCTGGCGCGCCGCTGCGGCACGCGCGATCCAGAGGATCCGTCCGACCAGCGCGCTGAACAGCGCGATGAACATCACGCAGCCGATCAGCCCGAGTTCCTCGGCGATGATGGCGAACACGAAATCGGTGTGGGCCTCGGGCAGGTAGAACAGCTTCTGCACGCTGTTGCCGAGGCCCACGCCCATCACCTGACCACGCCCGAAAGCAATCAGCGCCTGTACCAGTTGATAGCCGCCACCGAACTGCTCCTGCCAAGGGTCGAGGTAGGTGACGAGGCGCGCCATGCGATAGGGCGAGAAAATCGCCAGTAACGCGCCGGCACCCACCGCGAGACCGAGCAGGATCACGAAGGGAAACAGATGCGCGCCGGCGATGAAGAGCATCACCACCGCGGTGCCTGCAATCACGACGGTGGCACCGAAGTCGGGCTCGGACAGCAGCAGCACCGCGACCAGCGCCAACACGCTGGCGGGCACGATCAAGCCACCAAGCTTTTCGGCGATCTCCCGGGAATGGCGCTGAATGTGGCCTGCGAAGTAAATCACGAAACAGAATTTCATGACCTCCGAAGGCTGCAGATTCAGCGGCCCGATGCCCATCCAGCGGGTAGCGCCATTGCGGACACGTCCGATTCCCGGGATCAGCACCAGCACCAGAAGCAGCAGACCCGCGACAAGGAGTGCTGGTCCTGCACGGTTCCACATGGCCAGCGGAACGCGTGTCATACCCCACATCACCAGCAGCCCCAGTGCAACGTAGGCCGTGTGGAACGTCAGGAAGTAGAAGGCATTGCCCTCTTTGGTTTCAGCAGCGAAATCCATCGACGCGGATCCCATCATCACGATGCCCGCGGCAGTGAGCACGAGCACAAGTCCGAGCAGCACCTGGTCGTGCGCGAGCCGGGGCGAGGGGGTGAGCGAATCGCGACGCATGGCCTGCATTTCAGAATGCCTCCGCGCCGGGGAGCGCCCGGACCGCGGCCGCGAAGGCCTCGCCCCGGTGCTCGTAGTTGCGGAACATGTCGAAGCTTGCGCAGGCAGGCGACAGAAGCACCACGTCGCCGGGCTGCGCGAGAGCCGCAGCGCGCCGCACCGCTGCATCGAGGTCTTCGCAATGCTCGACCGGACAGGCCCCGACCACGCCGTCGGCGATCAACGGTGCATCGCGGCCGATCAGCAGGAGCGCACGTGCGCAACGCGCGAGTTCCGTGGCCAGCGCACCGAAGTCATGCTCCTTGGCGATCCCGCCGGCGATCAGCAGGACCCGACCCGGCGACAAGGGCGACAGGCCCTGCAGTGCGGCCACGGCCGCGGCAACGTTGGTGCCCTTGGAGTCGTCGATGAACTCGACGCCGCCGGCGCGGGCGACCGGCTGGCACCGGTGAGGCAGGCCGCTATAGCTGCGCAGGACTTCGAGACAGGCCGCACGCCGTATACCTCCGGCTTCGGCGATGGCGAGTGCGGCAAGCGCATTGGCGAGGTTGTGACGCCCGCGAAGCGCGAGCTCCCGCGCGGGCATGAGCAGAACATCACCACGGGCGAGCCACTCCTCACCATCAGCCATGATGACGCCATACCCGTACGCATCCGGCGCATCCAGCCCGAAACTCAGCTGGCTGCCGACAGGCGTTGCGGGACGTGTCAGCGGATCGGCACGGTTGAACACCGCGACGCGGCAGCCACGGAAAATGCGTTGCTTCGAGGCCGCGTATGCCTCCATGCCGGGATATCGGTCGAGGTGGTCCGGCGCGATGTTGAGGATCGCGGCGACATCGGCGCGGAAGTCCAGCACGACATCGAGCTGGAAACTCGAGAGCTCGAGCACATAAAGCGCGGCATCGGGGTCCAGCAACTCGAGCGCAGGCACGCCAAGGTTGCCGCCACAGCCGCTGCGGACACCTGAGGTCGCGGCCATCAGCCCCACCAGCGTGGTAACCGTGCTTTTGGCATTGGTGCCGGTGATGGCGAGGATCGGCGCCTTCGCTTCGCACCAGAAGAGCTCGATGTCGCCGTAAACCCGTGCGCCGCGCGCAACGGCTGCCGATATCTGCGGTACCGCAGGATCCACGCCCGGGCTGAGCAGCACCTCCGTCGCACGTTCCAGCAGATCGCCGTCGAAGCAGCCCACCTCCAGGCGGTGTCCGGGGAAATCACGATGGAAAGCCTCGGCGAACGGCGGCTCCGCGCGGCTGTCCACGGCATCGAAGGCGAGCCCCTGACGCGCAAGCCAGCAAGCGAGCGAGTAGCCCGTCTTTCCCATACCCACGACGAGACGCCGCACGGATGCGTCCTCGAGTCGTGTGTGGTGGGCGGACGCTGACATGTGCATTCCTCAGCGCAGCTTCAATGTGGCGAGACCGAACAGCACCAGCACCACCGTGATGATCCAGAAGCGCACGATCACGCGCGGTTCCGGCCAGCCTTTCAGCTCGAAGTGGTGGTGAATGGGCGCCATGCGGAAGATGCGCTTGCCAGTGGTTTTGAAGGAGGCCACTTGCAGCACCACGGACAACGTCTCCATGACGAAGACGCCGCACATGATGAAGAACACGATCTCGTGCCGGACGATGACGGCGATGACGCCCAGTGCGGCGCCCAGCGCAAGCGCCCCTACGTCTCCCATGAACACCATGGCCGGATAGGTGTTGAACCACAGGAAGCCGAGCCCCGCACCTGCCAACGCACCGCAGAACACCACGAGTTCGCCCGCGCCGGGGATATAGGGAATGTGCAGGTAGGGCGCGAATTCGGCGTTCCCCGCCAGATAGGCGATCACGGCGAGCGCGCCAGCCACCAGCACGCTCGGCATGATGGCAAGGCCATCGAGACCGTCGGTGAGGTTCACTGCATTGCTGGAGCCCACAATCACGAAGTAGGCGAGCGGTACATACAGCACACCCAGGGGAATGACGACATTTTTCAGGAAAGGCACGATCAGTTGTGTCTCGGCCGGCGTGACCGATGCGGCGTAGAGGTAGACCGCCGCGGCAAGTCCGGCCACCGATTGCCAGAAGTACTTCCAGCGCGCCGGCAGTCCACGCGGATTCTTCTCGATCACCTTGCGGTAATCGTCGACCCATCCCACGGCACCGAACGCCACGGTCACCAGCAACACGACCCATACATAGCGGTTCGAGAGATCACCCCACAGAAGCGTGCTGGTGATGATGCCGACGAGAATCAGCGCACCGCCCATGGTGGGGGTGCCGGCCTTGCTCAGGTGCGATCTGGGTCCGTCATCGCGCACGGCCTGCCCTATCTGGTTCTCGACCAGCAGGCGGATCATCGTTGGGCCCACCATCAGCGTGATGGCAAGGGAAGTGAGCACGCTCAGGATGCCGCGGAAGGTGAGGTACTTGAACACCCCGAAGGCGCTCGCCCACCCGCTCAGCCAATCAGCCAGCCACAGCAACATCAGTGCGTTCCTGTACGGGCATCGCCCGGGTGGGTGCGGGTAAGTGCGGCGACAACCGCGTCCATTCCAGCTGAGCGCGAGCCCTTGACGAGGATCACGTTGCCGGGCGCATCGCATGCCCCTAATGAGCGCGCGAGCTCATCGCGCGAGGCGTGGATCTCGGCACCGCTGCCGAAGCCTTCCGCCACGTCGCCGGCATGCGGGCCGATCGCCAGCAAGCGGTCGATGCCACGCTCCTGCGCATAGCGCCCCATGGCCATGTGCAGTTCGGCCGCCTGGGGGCCGAGCTCGGCCATGTTCCCGAGTGCGAGCACGCGAAGGCCCCGGAAACCCGAGAGTGTGTCGATCGCTGCGCGTACCGAGCCGGGGTTGGCGTTGTAGGTGTCATCGAGGATCTGCGCCCCGCCCGGACCGGTGCAGCGCTGCATGCGACCGGCCGGGGCCTGGAGGTCTGCAAGCGCCGAGGCGATGGCATCGGCGCGCAGGCCGAGCGCATGACCCACTGCGGCAGCCGCAAGCGTGTTGGCCACCTGCTGCACGCCCGGCAGGGACAGACGGACATCAGCGGCATCGCCCGGCAGTTCGAGACGGAAGCGTGCACAGCCTTCCGTCAGCCTTACGTCGAGAGCCCTGATGTCGGCATCGGACTTGCCGGAGGCGCTGAAGCGCAGCACGCGACGCGGGGCGGCAAGCGCTGTCCAGTAATCCGCGAAGTCGTCATCCGCATTGAGTATCGCCGTGCCATCAGCGGGAAGCGCCTCGTAGATCGCACCCTTGGTGCGTGCCACTTCCCCAAGGCTCCCGAGGCGCTCCAGGTGCGCGGGCAGTGCGTTGGTGAGCAGCGCGAGTTGCGGTTTCGCGATCCCGGCGAGGTAGGCAATGTCACCGGGCTTGCCCGCGCCCATTTCGATCACGGCGTAGCGGTGCTGCCGTTCGAGACGGAACAGGGTGAGCGGTACGCCGATCTCGTTGTTCAGATTGCCGCGCGTAGCAAGAACGGGCCCGGCGGTGGCAAGGATCGCAGCGATCATCTCCTTGGTGGTTGTCTTGCCGGCGCTGCCCGTGAGCGCGACGACCGTGCCCGCAAAAAGGCTCCGGTGCAGCGCTGCGATCGCCCCCAACGCATGTTCCGTATCGGAAACCAGCAATACAGGAACCGAGGCGCTGACGGGCCGCGAGCACACCAGCGCCGCGGCCCCGCGTGACTGCGCTTCACCGACATGGTCATGCGCGTCGAAACGCTCGCCCCGCAGCGCCACGAACAGATCCCCCGGGGCCACGGTGCGCGAGTCCGTGGAAACACCCCCCACCGTGCGATCGCTGCCGCCGGCAGGCACCATCACGCCGAGTGCCTGAGCGATCTCGCCGAGCGACAGCGCGCGAATCACGGCGCCCTCCTGCGTGCGGCAAGCGCCTCGCGTGCGACGGCGGCATCGCTGAAGGGAGCGCGGACGCCCCCGGCTTCCTGGTAGTTTTCGTGGCCCTTGCCCGCGATGAGCACGCAGTCGACGGGCCCCGCCTCACGGATCGCGCGGAAGATGGCCGCACGACGGTCGGCTTCACGGATCACGCCCGCATCCGGGATGCCGGCACAGATCCCGGCGATGATCGCCAGCGGATCCTCGCTGCGCGGATTGTCACTGGTCACGACGACCTCGTCGGCGTGTTCACGCGCCAAACGGCCCATCAGCGGACGTTTGCTGCGATCACGATCGCCGCCACAGCCGAACACGCACCACAAGCGCCCGCGGCAGTGGGAACGGATGGCACGCAGGCTCTGCTCGAGAGCGTCCGGCGTATGGGCGTAATCGACGATGACGAGCGGCGTATCGCCAACGCGCTCCATGCGCCCGGGAACGGGCAGCACATCGCGCAGCGCAGCAAGGACGAGCTCGAGCGAAAGGCCACGCACCAGCAACGCGCCAATCACCGCGAGGGCGTTCTCGAGGTTGAATCGGCCGATGAGCGGCAAGCGCAGTTCGCCGGTCTCCCCCCGCGCAAGGATGCGCGCGCGGATACCGTCGCTGCGGAACTCCACCTCGGTGGCGCGGATGTCGGCGGCGCCGGATCCGAGCGTGAACCCGACACGTTCGACAGATGCCGGAAGCATGTCGTGGATGCGCCGCCCGAAGGGGTCGTCCAGATTCAGCACGGCGTGGCGCAGGCCCGGATGAGCGAACAATCGCGCCTTTGCGGCGCCATAGGCCTCGAGGCTGCCGTGAAAATCGAGGTGGTCGTGTGTGAGGTTGGTGAAAACCGCCGTGTCCACGTGCAGCGTATCGATACGCCCCTGCGCGAGAGCGTGCGAGGACACTTCCATCGCAACGGCCTGCGCGCCGTCGCCGCGCAGCTCCGCCAGGAGACGCTGCAGGGTGACGGCATCCGGCGTCGTGTGGGTGGTTTCGGACAACCGGCCGGGAAAGCCCGAACCCAGGGTCCCGATGACACCGCAGAGCGTACCCGTATGCGCGAGTGCCTGGGCGATCAGCTGTGTGGTCGTCGTCTTCCCGTTGGTACCCGTGACCCCGATCACGCCGACGACAGCGGAGGGATCGGCGTAAAACGCCGCGGCGATAGTGCCTGCTCGCGCAGCGAGCCCCTCTACCGGCACAAGCGGAAGCGGCGTGTTCCCTGGCAGTTCCCGGCCTGTTTCCACCAGCACGGCGACGGCTCCGCGGGCATGCACTTCGGCAAGGTGCTCCAGCCCGTCGTGCCTGGCTCCGCGCAGCGCGATGAAGGCATCGCCGGGCTGCACGCTGCGACTGTCGGAGCAGAGGCCGCCGATCGCAATAGCCGCACATGCAGGCGGCGCGTCGAGGAATGCGCCCAAGGTACGGTGCATCTGCACGGGGTTCATGTGCCGCCGCCTGGCGCGGAGTGCACCGCGACCTGCATCTTCGGGAGGTCGTCGGGCGGCACGTTGAGAAGTCGCAGCGCGCCCCTCACGACGGAGGAGAACACCGGCGCCGAGACCGCACCGCCGTAGTACACGCCACCGCGCGGGTCGGTAATGACGACGACGCCGACGATGCGCGGATTACTCGCGGGCGCGAAGCCGGCAAACAGTGACTGGTAGCTGTCGGCCTTGTAGCCATCCTTTCCGCCCGAGCGGTGGACGGTGCCTGTCTTGCCCGCAACGCGATACCCGCGGATCGCCCCCTTGGCAGCAGTGCCGCCTGTCTGCGTGACAGTCTCCATCATCGCGACAACCTGCTTCACGTGTTCCTCCGGGAACACCTGGGTCGCGGGAGGCACATCCGTCACCTTGAGCAGTTTCACCGGCCGGGATTTCCCGCTGTTTGCCAGGGTGAGGTAGGCGCGGGCGAGTTGCAGCGGCGTCACGGAGAGCCCGTAGCCGAAGGAAAAAGTGGCACGGGTGAGGTCATCCCAGCGACGCGGCGACGGGAACTTGCCCGAGACCTCGCCCTTCAGGCCCTCTCCGATCGGCTGCCCGAAACCGGCCGAACTGAAGTTGTGATGGATGGTTTCGGGATCGAGCGAGAGGGCGATCTTGATGGTGCCGACCTGACTCGACTTCGTGATGATCGTGGTAACCGGGATCACGCCGAGGCTGTGGTGGTCACGGATGGTCTTGCGCCCGACACGGATATAGCCGGGAGTCGTGTCGATCATGGTTTCAGGGGTGTAATTCCCGCTCTCCAGCCCCGTGAGGATGGTGAAGGGTTTTACTGTCGAGCCGGGCTCGATGAGGTCCGTGACCACGCGGTTGCGGACCGGTTCTCCCACGACCGTTCTGCGGTTGTTGGGGTTGTAGGAGGGATAATTGGTCATCGCCAACACCTCGCCGGTGCGGGCGTCGAGCAGGACGATACTGCCGGATTCAGCCTTCATGGCTTCGACTGTTTTCTTCAGCTCGCGGTACGCGAGGTACTGGATCCGCAGGTCGATGCCGAGATCCAGTTCGCGGCCCGGACGCGCCGGCGCCAATTCCTGCACGTCACGGATGAGATGGCTGTACCGGTCCTTGATCACCCGCTTGCGCCCGGGGATTCCGACGAGCCAATCCTCGTAGGTGGCCTCCACGCCCTCCTGTCCCTTGCCGTCCATGTCGGTCAGCCCGACCAGGTGTGCCGCCACCGGGCCAGCGGGGTAGAAGCGCTGGTATTCGCGCTTGCTGCTGATGCCGGGGATCTGGAGATCCATGACCCTGCCCGCGTCTGCCGGGTTCATGTGCCTTCGCAGATACACGAATTTCCGGGAGGCGTTGGCCGAAAGCCGGTCTTTCAGAAGCTGGGGGCTCGTGCCGAGAGCCGCGGCGAGCGGCGCCCATTGCGTCTCCGCGATGACGAGTTCCTGCGGATTGGCGCTGAGTGTCTGAAGCGGAGTGCTGACAGCAAGCGGTTCGCCATTGCGGTCGTTGATGATGCCCCGGTGCGCGGGAATCTCCTCATCGCGCAGGGCCCTCGCGTCACCCTGGTCCTGCAGGAAGCGGTAACCACGCTCGGTATCGAGCAGCTGCAGGGACACGAGTCGCCAGACGAGCAGGAACGCGAGTGCGCACAGCGCCAGCGCGAGCGCCAGGAAGCGCCAGCCGTGAAAGGTGGAGGTCTCGCGCGGTTTCATTCGGCCACCGTGACGGGTAACTCTGTCACTGGAAGCGTCATCTGCAGCTGCTCGGCGGCGATCTGCTCGACGCGCGCATGCGAGGAGAGCGTGCTGCGCTCGAGCAGCAGCTGACGCCACTCGATCTGTATGTCGTTCTCCTCGCGACGGGCCTGCTCGAGCGTGCGGAAAAGCTCCCTCGAACGGTGGGCGGTGTAGGTCACACCTATTGCAGAGGCGATCACGGCCAGGGCAAGCACGGCAGTGATCCAGGGCCTGCGCATCGCGGGAACGGGCGCGGCAGGCTCTGCCTTGCGCTCAGCCATGACGCGCCCCCCCTGCAGGAAGCCGCTCGGCAACACGCATCACGGCACTGCGCGCACGCGGGTTCTCGCGCAGTTCCGCCTCGCCCGCATGGATCGCGCGTCCGATGGCACGCAGCCGGGGGCGCATCGCCTCGGGGAGTCCGGGCATACCGGGTTCGCGCGCGTTGTCGCGGATGAACCGCTTGACCATGCGGTCTTCAAGCGAATGGAAGCTGATCACCACGAGGCGCCCGCCGGGCTTGAGGGCGTCGACCGCCTGCTCCAGAACCGATGCAAGAGCCTCGAGTTCGGCGTTGACGAAGATGCGGATGGCCTGGAACGCCCTCGTCGCGGGGTGCTTGTCGCGCTCCCATGCGGGATTGGCCTGCGTAACGATCTCCGACAGGCGGGCGGTCGTGTCAATGGGCGCCAGCTTGCGCTCGCGCACGATCGCGGCGGCCATACGACGGGCGAAGCGCTCCTCGCCGTACTCGCGCAGAACCTGTTCGATATCACCTTCCCGCGCCGTTGCGAGCCACCTGGCGGCACTCTGGCCGCTCGCGGGATCCATGCGCATGTCGAGCGGCCCGTCACGCAGAAAACTGAATCCGCGCGCAGGGTCGTCAAGCTGTGGCGAGGAAACCCCGAGGTCGAGCAGGACACCGTGCACACCGTCAACCATGCCCTTCGCTGCCAGAATGCGGGACAGGGCATCGAAGCGCGCCTGCTCGAAACAGACGCGCGGATCATCGGCGAAGCAGGATTTCCCGTGGGCGATGGCTTCGGGGTCACGGTCGATGGCGAGAAGACTGGCACCGGCGGCAAGCCGTGACAGCAGCTCACCGGAGTGGCCGCCGCGTCCGAAGGTGGCGTCGACATATCGCCCGACAGGATCGGTCACGAGGTACTCCATGGCCTCCTGCAGCAAAACCGGCTTGTGCATATCGCCCCACTACTGGACGACCGGGGCTCAGAGCGCCAGTCGCCGCATCTCCTCGGGCATTGCGCCATCCCCGGCCGCCAGTTCGAGCCACTTGTCGCGCTCTGCCAGCCAGGTGTCCTCGTCCCACAACTCCATCTTGTTGCCCTGCCCGACCAGCACGGCGCGCTTGTCGAGGCGCGCGTAGTCACGCAGCGCGGGCGGCACCAGCATCCGGCCGCTGGCATCGCACTCGAGGTCGCTGGCGTATCCGATCAGCAGTCTCTGGAAACGGCGAACGACGGGATCGAGCGTGGGTAACTGCTGGATCTGGGTTTGCAACTCTTCCCAGACCGGAAGGGGGTAAAGCAGGAGGCAGCGACTCTGGGTATCGATGGTCGCGACCAGTTCACCGTCGCACAGCGACTGCAGCCGCTCGCGCTGACGCGCGGGCATCGCAAGACGCCCTTTGGCGTCGATGCTGAGATGGTGCACACCACGAAACACGTTGGCTGACTTCCCCGGAAATGGGATGAAGGGGCTCTTTTTGCCCACTTTCATCCACTTTGACCCACTTTTCGACACTATATGGATGGCGGAAACAGGGTGTCAAGCCGCGGAGCAAGCGGCTTTTCGTTTGCAAAACAAAGGGATAGAACATCAAGCGCGACCGCAGTGAATCCGGGATCAGCACATGGCGACCCAGAACATATGGCTGCACGAGCAACTTAAAGTAAGTTGTGAGTATCTAGAATATTTACTCTCGGATTCGAGATTTTTTATTCTTTTACGATCTTAAAAATTGCAGAGCCGGCCTGTAAGCCGGGTTCTGTCGTGGACAGTCATTCATCTGGGACGGCCGTCACCGGACGCCTCGAGCGACCTACCCGAACCCAGTGCGGGCCGCACCGATGGGTTCCTATTTGGTCTTGCTCCGGGTGGGGTTTGCCATGCCACGCCTGTTACCAGCCGCGCGGTGCGCTCTTACCGCACCCTTTCACCCTTACCTGCCGGCCGAGGCCGACATAGGCGGTTTGCTTTCTGTTGCACTTTCCGTGGGCTCGCACCCCCCAGGCGTTACCTGGCACCCTGCCCTGTGGAGCCCGGACTTTCCTCCCCGTACTTGCGCACGGAGCGACTGCCCGGCCGACTCTGCCGGCGGAGTATATCAGCGAGGCTCACCGGTATCGCGCATCGCGAGTGCCTGCCGGTAGAGGGCATTGCGGGGAAGGCCGCTGATCTCGGCTGCGCAGTCCACCGCTTCGCGGAGCGGAAGTCTGGGCAGCAGCGCCCTCAACAGGCTGTCGCCATCGACGGTGCTTCGATCAGGAGCCTCGGGGGCGCCGTGGACAAGCACCACGATCTCGCCAAGTTGCTGCTCGGGATCGCTTGCTATGCGCTCATGAAGCTGAGCGATGCTGCCGTGAAGCACCGTCTCGTGGACCTTCGTCAATTCACGCGCCAGCGCTGCCTGCCGCTCCTCGCCGAACACGGACTGCAAGTCCTCGAAAAGAGCCTGCACACGCCGCGGTGACTCGTAGAACACCAGCGTACGCGGTTCGGTCGCCAGTTCGGCAAGGCGTGATCTGCGTGCCGACTCACGCGCAGGAAGGAAACCCTCGAAGACGAAACGGTCAGAGGGGAGGCCCGCAATGCTGAGAGCCGCGATTGCCGCGCAAGGACCGGGGATACACACGACATCCATGCCCGCCTGCCTGGCCAATCTGACCAGCCTGAACCCGGGGTCTGATATCAGCGGAGTGCCCGCGTCAGCCACCAGCGCGACGCTGCGCCCACGCTGCAACTCCGTCAGCAACTCGCACTCGCGGCGTTCGTCACTGTGGTCGTGGTAGGCAAGCAGAGGGCGCGAGATGCCGAGATGGCTGAGGAGCGCACGACAGCGCCGCGTATCCTCGGCGGCGACCACGTCTGCGGATCCGAGCACTTCGACTGCGCGCCGCGTGATGTCACCAAGATTGCCGATCGGCGTCGCGACGATGTAGAGCATGCAGCCTCCGCAGACGCAAAGCCCGCAGATCGTGTGCCGCGAGGCAGGTCAGGCGCTAGTATACGGTCCATGAAACATCTGGCCGCATCGACCGTTCTCGCAGCCGCCCTGATCGGTCTGGTCGGCTGTGGGTCTGCGCCTCCAGAACGGCCCGCTGAAGAGGCCACGCCCATTGCCGTCGAGACGCCACCACCCGAGCCCTCAGACCCGGTCGAAGCCACGCTTCTCAGGGCGTCGAGATCATCACCAGGAGAGCGCGCCGGCCTGCTTCTGGACGCGGCAGACATGCTGCTGGCCCGCAAGGAATACGCCCGAGCAAAAGACGTGCTGCGCCAGTCAGTCGGCGCGGATGGATCTCAAGACCAGCGCGCACGCCGGGCAATCCTGCTGTCCGAAGCCCTTTCCGGGACGGGTGATGCTGCAGCCGCGCTCGATGTGCTCGCCAACGCGGCAGGCACGGAGGATGCCGCGCTGCCACGGGCGCTGGAAGCAGGGCTGCGGGAAGCCAGGGCCCGCGCCCTGCTTGCACTTGGAAAACCGCTTGAAGCGGCACGTGAGCGCACGTCCCTGCAACCGTGGCTTACAGCCGAGAGCGACCGCGCATCGAATGCAAAGCACATTCTCGACGCCCTCGGTCGCGTACCGCTCGGTGAACTCGATGCCGCCGTTGCGGACGCCGGGAGCGACGACTGGCGAGGCTGGCTCGAACTGTCCGTTACGGCCCGGGACATGCGGCACTCACCGGGTGCCCAAAGACAACGCCTGCAGGACTGGGCGCGGCGCTACGCGGGCATCGCCGCCTTCGGCGCAAACGTCCCGGGGCTGGTGGAAGAAATCTCGAAGGGGATCTCCGAGCCCGCCCGTGTGGCGCTGCTGTTACCGCTGAGCGGCAGGGCAGGCTCCAGTGGGCAGGCCGTCCTGCAGGGCTACCTTGCAGGGCACTACCGCGCACTTGCAGCCGGGGAAACACTCCCCGCACTCGCTATTGTCGATACCGGTGGGACGCCAGAGGGTTTTTCGGCGGCTTACCGCAGCACCACGGCGGATGGAGCGACGGTCGTGGTCGGACCACTGTTGAAAGAGGAACTGGCGGCATTTCGAACCGGGCTCACGGCCAGCGTTCCGACACTGGCCCTTAATTTCCTCGACGCCCCTGCCGCTGCCATTTCAGGGGTGCACCAGTTCGGCATAGACCTTGCCGACGAAGTGGCCGAACTCGGCTCGGATGCACGGCGCGAGCAGTTGTCGCGCGCCGTGATCCTGGCGGACGCATCACCGCGCTCCCGCAGGTTGGTGGACGACTTCAGTGCCCGCTGGCAGGCCTCAGGAGGCGAGTTGATCGACACTCTCTTTCTGGGGGATCTGAACGAGTACCGCCTCAGTCTGGAGCAGACCCTGCACCTCGACCAGAGCCACCACCGCTCCGAGTCACTCGGCCGCGTGACCGGACTGGAGCTTCAGACCGAACCCCGACGGCGGGCGGACGTCGACCTCATTGTTCTCCTCGCCGAGCCCACCGGTGCCCGCTCGATCAGGGCACTGCTGCCCTTCCTGTATGCCGGGGACATACCAGCCCGGGCGACCAGCATCAGTTATTCGGCCGGATCCGGGCGCGAGGGTGACCTGGACCTCGAGTCCGTACGCTTTCTGGATATGCCGTGGTTCTCGGGCAGCGAGGAATCACTCCGTAACATAGCGGTCGCGCAGCGCGGCCCCGTTGAGCGGCTGATGGCCCTCGGCGTCGACGCGCAGCGGTTGCAGTCCAGGCTCGCACTGCTTGGCAGCACGACCGCATGGGGCCTCGCAGGCGCGACCGGCGAGCTGATCGCCGGTGCAGACGGCAGGTTGCACCGGCGTGCTGTCTGGTACGTCGTTCAAGGAGGACAGGCAAAGGCAGAACTGCCCAGAGCGGGCATCGTGGAAGTCATATCCAGGGAAGGAGCAGAGACATGGACAACAGGGGAAGGGACAGCCCCATCAACGTCGGATGCGGAGCCGAAGACCGCGCACTGAGGTTTCTGGAGGACGCGGGGCTCATCCTGCTCGCGCGCAATTTCCGCTGCCGACTGGGTGAGGTAGACCTCATCATGCAAGAGGGCAATGCGATCGTTTTCGTCGAAGTCCGAAAACGTCGCAACAGTCGTTTCGGCACTGCGGCGGAAAGCGTCAGCACCTCCAAACTCAGACGGATCCGGGCCGCAGCCGCGCTTTGGTTGCGGGTCGCGCGCCGGAACAACGCCGCGCGGCTCGATGTGGTGACAATGGACGGTGACGATGTCGCTACGGCGCGCATCGGCTGGATTCGCGGGGTTGATGGGTAGGAGCGAACTCTAGATGGACGAACTGAACGATCCCGTTCAACTGTGGTTTACCGGCCACGTAGACACGGTCTATCGCTCTCTCGACGCATTGCACGGCCAGATCGCCGCCGCAACCTGGAGCATTCGTGACACCCTCCTGGGGGGCGGAAGGCTGTTGGTCGGCGGCAGTGGCACCGGCTGCGCGCTGTCGCAGCTCTTTTGCGCGTCCCTGCTTGCCCGCCTGTCGATGGAGCGACCCCCGTTGCCCGTCGTCCCCATCGGGAATGATCCGGTCACGCTCGGCGCCATGGCAGACGGCTACGGCTACCACGAAGCGCTTGCCCGACACATACAGGCCGTCGCCGCGCCGGGCGATACCGTGTTGCTTGTCACTGGCACTGCAGGGAGCGGACTAGCCCACGCAATCCGCGCTGCTCACGCGCGGGAGGCGAGCATCATCCTGCTGGGCGGGGGGGCGGGATACGATTCGATATCCTTGCCGGGGGAGGATGACATCGACATCCGGATTCCCTCCGAGGAGCCCCCGAGGATCAGCGAATGCCAATTGCTGGTGCTGAATTGCCTGGTGGAACTCGTGGAGCGGGAGATCTTCGGGAGCTATTGAACCCGGGCCTTACTTCACTACGCGCAAACCGCGCTTTGCCGGAACGGGTGGCGAAGGCGGCGGCATATCATCGGGCGCAGGGGGAGGCGTTTTCTCG
>JBILEG010000483.1:0-2986 GCA_044352225.1 Pseudomonadales bacterium
GATGCCGGCGAGCGTGACGCCCATCGGCAGGCCCAGCTCGCGCAGCGCGTTGGCGCCCTTCAGCGCGACCAGCGCGCCGAGGTTCGACTGGCCGAACGCGTAGATGAACTGCGCGCAGAAGAACGCCATGACGATGTAGTAGCCCATGCCCGACATCGCCTTGGTCATGCCGGCGACCACGTCGCGATGGGTCTTAACCGAGCCGGCGGCCACGCCGTAGGCGATCCCGGGGACCAGGAAGCCGATGAAGATGACGGGCACGATCGACTGCATCAGCGGCGCGCCGGAGGCCAGCAGCAGCCGCTCGCCCGCGGCGTTCGGGGCTGCCGCCCAGGGCGAGTCGGCCGGCAGCAGCGTCAGCACGAAGCCGGCCAGCGCAAGGGCCGCCGCAACCAGCGCCCAGCGCAGGCCGCGCCGCTCTTCCGACCGCAGTGGATCCTGGCTGGGCAGCGATGCGGGGTCGCCGTCGATTGCCGTGCCGCGCAGGCGCGGCTCGATGACGAGGTCGGTCAGCGCCCAGCCCATCAGGATGATCAGCACCGAGGACGCGGTGGTGAAGTAGAAGTTGTTGAGCGGGTTGACGACCACCGAGGTATCGACCAGCTGCGCAGCCGTCTGCGTGAGCCCCGACAGCAGCGGGTCGAGGCTGGAGGGCACACCGAGCGTTGCGCTGAAGCCGCCCGAGACGCCGGCGAACGCTGCGGCGATGCCGGCCAGCGGGTGGCGGCCGGCGGCGTAGAAGATCACCGCGCCCAGCGGGATCACCAGCACGTAGCCCGCGTCGACGGCGACGTGGCTGAGGATGCCGACGGCGATCAACGCCGGCGTGAGCAGCGCACGCGGCGTCACGGCCATCGCCGCGCGCAGCACCGCGTTGATGAAGCCGGTGTGCTCGGCCACGCCGAGGCCGAGCATCGCCACCAGCACGACGCCGAGCGGCGGGAAGCTGGTGAAGGTGCCGACCATCGCCGCCATGAAGGCCGTGATCGACTCGCCGGCGAGCAGGTTGCGGATCTCGACCGGCTTGCCGCTGCGCGGGTCGATCTCCGAGAAGCTGACGCTCGAGAGCAGCCAGCTGAGGACCCACGCGGTGACCATCAGCAGCAGGAACAGCACGGCGGGGTCGGGCAGGCGGTTGCCGGCGCGTTCGACCAGGTCGAGGCTGCGCGCCACCCAGCCGCGCGGGCGCTCCGCGGCGGCGGGGGACGGTGTGGTCTTCGGCTCTTGCATGCTCGGCGCTCCGGCACGCCGCGCTCCCTGCGGCCCGGCAATCTTAGCAGCGCCCGGCGATCAGGTGCTCCGCGGAAGCAGCTTCGACATCGAGTCGAGGTACTTCAGGAAGGCCGCCTGGCCGGTTTCCGTGCGAAGCGCGCGTTGTGTCCGCCGAGATGCGATTCCAGAAAGGCGTTCGCCGCATCGATTGCAGCAACACCCATTCCATCCGATCCCCCGTGCACTACCGCACTACCAAAAGGAGGCACTTCTACTTTGGACAAAGGGGACATTACGACCTTGGCGCAACCGACACGGACGGTTGGATTCGGGCGGGCAGGGGCTTTGTTCTACTTATGCTTCAACTGGCGGACCGACGAACCCCGGGTGAGTGGGAAGCGGCCGAAGTATAGTCACAGGGTCCTTACATCTCGCGGGAGGCTCAAATATGCGCGGCAGGCATCGTACGATCGTGACAGCGCTCGGATTCTGCTGCATTGCGCAGCCCGGTCTCCAGGCCGCCAATCCCGTCTTGCTGCCACCGGTGGAGCAGGTCCTTGCCTCGGTGCCGACCGGTGATTCCTACGGCAAGCACCTGCTGCTCCTGACCGAGGAGCCGCACATGGCGGGCACGCCGCGCAATGACGCGCTGGCCGACTATGTGCGCGAGCAGTTCATCGAGTACGGGCTGGACGAGGCGAGCTTCCACGACACGCCCGCGCTGCTGGCGTTTCCGCGCTCCGCGCGACTGACGATCCTGAAGCCCTCGAAGCAGGAACTCCCGCTCGCCGAGGCGCCACACGCCCCCGACAAGGATTCCCGCCTCTACGACGATCCTTCGCAGGTCGCGTTCCACGGCTACGCCCTGTCGGGTGACGTGACCGGTGAAGTCGTCTATGCCAACGGCGGCAGCCCGGAGGATTTTGCCGCGCTGGACCGCATGGGTATCGACCTGCGCGGGCGCATCGTGCTGATGCGCTACTCCGAACCCTATTCCTACCGCGGCTTCAAGGTGTACATGGCGGAGCAGCGCGGCGCAGCGGGCACGATCATCTATTCGGATCCGATGGAGGATGGTTTCCTGCGCGGGCCGGTGTACCCCGACGGGCCTTGGGGGCCGATGTCCCACGTCCAGTGGGGAGCGATCCTCTACGACTGGCTCGGAACCGGAGAGCCCTTCACCTTCCACTGGAAGCAGGGCAGCGACGGGCGCTGGTACGAAGGCCCGGTGCGCGACAAGCAGTTGCCGCGCATTCCCTCGATGCCGCTCAGCGCGGAGAACGCCGCCGCGATCCTGAAGCAGGTGAAGGGCAAGGCGGCGCCGGAGGAATGGCAGGGCGGCCTGCCGTTCCCTTACCACATAGGGCCCGGTCCGGTGACGGTGCGCATGGAGGTCGACAACGACGAGCACGTCGAGACGCTGCGCAGCGTGATCGGCGTCATCCGCGGCAGCGAAGAGCCCGAAAAGCTGGTGATACTCGGCAACCACCGCGATGCCTGGAGCTACGGCGCCGTCGATCCTTCGAGCGGCACGGCGGCACTGCTGGAGACTGCGCGTGCCTTCGGCGCGGCGCTGAAGCAAGGGCACCGCCCGCGGCGCACCATCGTGTTCGCGAACTGGGACGGCGAGGAACCGCTGCTCGGGGGCTCGACGCAGTGGGTCAAGGACAACGCCGAAAAGCTGCGCAGTGGAGCGATTACCTATATCAACGTCGACTCGGCGGTCCAGGGCCGCGACTTCGTGGCCGGCTCCACGCCGGCACTGGCGCGTTTC
>JBILEG010000484.1:0-2979 GCA_044352225.1 Pseudomonadales bacterium
GCCGCCACCGTGGAGCGTGGACGACACGCTGGCCCGCGCAGCGGAAGTCGAAGCGGCGCTGCGCGGCCCGCAGTGGGCGGAGTTCCTGAGCCATATGTACGGCGACCACCCCGACATCTGGAGCGACTCCCTGCAAGGCTTCGAGCGGCTGCGCGTGATCACGAACTGCCTCACACGGATGCGTTTCTGCACCGCCGAAGGCCGGCTCGACATCGACAACAAGGGCAGCCCCGCGAGCGCAAACGCAGGCTTCGCACCGTGGTTCTCGCACCCCCGCCGCGCGGCTGCCGGGACGCCCATCGTCTTCGGACACTGGGCGGCGCTGGAAGGCAAGGCCGACACCGTAAACGTGCACGCACTCGACACCGGCTGCGTGTGGGGTTCACGGCTGCGCGCCATGCGCCTCGATGACGGCGCGCTCGTCCACTGCGCCTGCTGATGGACATCTATCTGGTAGGTGGCGCGGTGCGCGACACCCTTCTGGGCATCGAGCCACGCGAGCGCGACTGGGTGGTGGTGGGCGCGAGCGACGCCGAACTCCTTGCGCTGGGCTACAAGCGTGTGGGCCACGATTTCCCGGTTTTCCTGCACCCGCGCAGCGGTGAGCAATACGCCCTCGCGCGGCGTGAGCGCAAGCAAGGCCACGGCTACGGCGGCTTTGCCTTCGACACCGCGCAGAGCGTGAGTCTGGAAGACGATCTGCTGCGGCGTGACCTCAGCATCAACGCGATGGCGCAGCACGCGGACGGCACGCTCATAGACCCGCATGGCGGCCTCGCGGATCTGCGCGCGGGCGTCTTGCGGCACGTATCTCCCGCGTTCAGCGAAGATCCGCTGCGCGTGCTGCGCGTGGCGCGATTCGCGGCACGCCTGCACTCACGCGGCTTTGCGGTGGCGCCGCAAACGATGGAGCTGATGCGCGGGATCTCCGCAAGCGGCGAGCTGTCGTACCTGGCAGCCGAGCGCGTATTCGCGGAAATCGCGCTGGGGCTGGATACCGCCAACCCCGAGGTGTTCGTGCAGGTGCTGCGCGATTGCGGCGCGCTCGCCGCGCTGCTGCCCGAGCTGGACGCACTCTTCGGCGTGCCGCAGCCCGAACGTCACCACCCCGAGATCGACACCGGCGCGCACCTGCTGCTCGCGCTCGCGATGAGCGCGCGCCTGGGGCTCCCCGATATCGCGCGTTTTGCGGTGCTGCTGCACGATCTGGGCAAGGCGCTCACACCGCCCGAGAGCTGGCCCGCGCACATCGGCCACGAGGGACTCGGCGCTCGCGCCGCAAAAGCCATGTGCGAACGCCTGCGCGCCCCCCAGAAATGGCGCGAACTCGCCGTGATGACCGCGCAACTGCACACGCGCTGCCACGTGGCGCTGGAAATGCGCGCTCCAGCGCTGCTGCGGCTGCTGGAAGAGGCAGATGCCTTCCGCCAGCCCGAGCGCTTCTCACTCTTCTTGCAGGCCTGCGAGGCCGATGCGCGTGGCCGCACCGGTTTCGAGGAGCGGCCTTACCTGCAAGCAGAGCGACTGCAGCGCGCACTGACTGCGGCTACCGCCGTGACCGCCGCCGAAAGCCTGGCCCGCGGCCTTACAGGGCCCGCCGTGGGCGCAGACCTGCACCAGCGCCGCTGCCGCGCCGTCGCCGCAGCGCTGCGCGAACCGGAAGACAACACATGAGCGAAGCACGTGTGGCCTTGGTGACGGGTGCGGCGCAGCGCATCGGCGCGGCCATCGCGCGCGAACTGCATGCGGCGGGCTGCAATGTGCTGCTGCACTGCCGGAGCTCCCGCGCAGAAGCCGATGCCCTCGCCGCGGAACTGAACGCCATGCGTCGCGACAGCGCAGCGGTGCTGCAGGCGGACCTCACGCAGTTGCCGCAGGTCGAGCAACTCGCCGCAGCCGCCATCGCGCACTGGAGCCACATCGACCTGCTGGTGAACAACGCCTCGGGCTTTTTCCCCACGCCCGTGGGCACGGTGAATGAGCCCGAGTGGGACAGTCTCTTCGCCTCGAACCTGAAGGGGCCGTTTTTCCTCAGCCAGGCGCTGGTGCCTGCGCTGCGCGAACGACGCGGGGCGATCGTGAACATCGTGGACGTGTACGCCGAACTGCCGCTGGCGCAGCACGCCGTCTACACCATGGCAAAAGCCGGCGTGGCCATGATGACGCGCGCGCTGGCGCAGGAACTGGGCCCGGATGTGCGCGTGAACGGTGTGGCACCCGGCGCGATCCTCTGGCCCGCAGAAGAGAACCCGGAGCTCGGTGGTGCGAAGGCCGAGGCACTGCTCGCGCAGACGGCGCTGAAGCGCATCGGCGATCCTGCGGACATTGCGCGAGCGGTGCGCTATCTGGGGTTGGAAGCGGGGTATGTGACGGGGCAGATACTGGCGGTGGATGGGGGGAGGACGCTCTTCTGACTCCAAACGAGTGGCCGCAAGCCACTCCCCAAGGATTCCCCAGTGACATTGCCGGAGCTGCGGGCACAGGCCTATACTCCGGCCGGTAACGGTTGCAGCACCAAGTCGGTCGTGGCGCACGAGTGGGCAACCCGGACAGTTGGCAACGGCCTGTCAACAGCCCCGCCTCCAGTAGACATTGCGCATCCCGTCTCTTGCCCTGATCTTCTGCACGTAGGTCTGGTCTGTCGTCGCGAAGTTCGTGACCCCACTCCAGAACCCACTGCCACCCCGCATACGCTCGAAGATCGAAACGCAGCCAAGCAGGCCGTACTCACGCGGTCCCACTACGAACCGACTCAGGAAATGAAGGCGCTCGAACTCAGAGGCCGGGGCGTTCGACACCCAGATCTCATCCGGAGACTTGATACCGACGGCCGTATGGATGAGCCATGCTGCCCGCTCACCCTTCAGGATCTTCCACGAAGCCCGGCGCTTCTGCCGAAACATTGCATCATCGATCAGCAACTCACCGACCACGCTGGTGAATTCCTGCCTGACGCCTCCACCGAACTCCTGCATGAAG
>JBILEG010000080.1:0-10703 GCA_044352225.1 Pseudomonadales bacterium
TTCTGCCACACCGGGCGAGCGCCGGAAAACGCCTGCAAGCGGTGGCTCACGCAGCGCGCGCACGAAATCTGCCACCTGCTGGCTGAGCGCGTCAGCAAGGCCGGGCACTTGAGACCGCACGATCTGCAGTTCGCGATCACGGTCGGGATAATCCACCCACTGGTACAGGCAGCGCCGCTTCACGGCGTCGTTCAGATCACGCGTGCGGTTACTGGTGAGGATGGTGATGGGCGGCGTGGTGGCACGGATCACGCCGAGTTCGGGGATGCTCACCTGGTATTCACCCAGGTACTCGAGGAGGAAGGCCTCGAAGGGCTCATCGGCACGGTCTATCTCGTCGATCAGCAGCACCGCGCCTGGCGGCTCGGCCTCGAGTGCCTGCAAGAGCGGACGGCGGACGAGGTATTTCTGCTGATAGACCTCGGACTCGAGTTCTGCGGCTCCGGCCTCGTGGCCGCGCGCGCGCAGGTGGATCATCTGCGCCGCGAAATTCCAGTCGTAGAGTGCTTCGCGCTGCTCCAGGCCGTCATAGCACTGCAAGCGGATAAGGCGCCGCCCGAGCGCATGCGCCAGCGCCTTGGCGAGCTCCGTCTTCCCTACTCCGGGCTCGCCCTCCAGCAACAATGGACGACCAAGCCGCAGCGCCAGGAAAACCGCCGTGGCGAGCGAGCGATCCGGAAAATAGCCACCGTCCTGCAGGACGGCGAGCAGCGCATCGATTGACGTGATATCGCCCGCTGACACGCGGCAGCCCTCGACCGGGCTAGCCCGCGAGCGCCTGCTGCACCGCCCGTTGCGTCTGCACGCGGATCAGTTGCGCCCGGTACTCCGCCGAAGCATGCAGATCGGCGTTGATGCCAGCGGTGTCCACGGCGACATCCGCTACGGCTGCAGGCGAAAAATCGCGCGTGAGTGCGGCCTCGAGCCCCGCGTGGCGGAACACCACACTGGCTGCACCGGTCACCGCCACACGTGCGCCCGCGGGCATCTTGGCCACGAACACACCGACCATCGCGTAGCGCGATGCGGGCTGCTTGAACTTCGCATAGGCCGCCGCTTGGGGCACGGGAAAGCTGACCGATACGATCAGCTCACCGGGTTCAAGCGCGGTTTCATACAGTCCGCGAAAGAAATCCCCCGCAGCGATCTCGCGGCGATTGGTGCGGATCGTCGCGCCAAGGGCCAGCACGGCACTGGGGTAGCAGGCAGAGGGATCATTGTTGGCAAGCGAGCCGCCGATGGTGCCCATGGCGCGCACCTGGCGATCGCCGATACCGCCTGCGAGCCGCGCAAGGCCCGGGATGGTCGCGTTCACGCCCGCATGAGCGGCCACCGCCTGATGACGCGTCATGGCGCCGATGGTCACGCGCTGCGGCGTGCAATCGATACCCTGGAGCTCGGCGATGCCGGACAGATCAACCAGCAACTCCGGGTTGGCGAGGCGCTGTTTCAACGAGGCCAGCAGGGTTTGGCCACCGGCCATGGGCTGTCCGCCGCGGGCAACCACCTCTGCGGCTGCGGCGAGGGTGGTAGGACGCTGGAGTGCGAAGGAATACATGGCGTTCTCCTCTCAGGCGCGCGCGAACTGGCTGGCCTGCCACACCCGATGGGGCGATGCGGGCATGTCGAACTCCCTCACACCGAGCGGCGCCAGGGCATCGAGCAGGGCGTTGATCACCGCCGGGGGCGAGCCGATCGCGCCCGCCTCGCCACAGCCCTTGGTGCCCAGCGGGTTGGTGGTGCAGGGCGTGCAGACATGGCCGATGATGAAATCGGGCACATCGTCGGCGCGGGGCATGGCGTAATCCATCATCGAGCCGGTGAGAAGCTGCCCGGATTCGCGGTCGTAAACGCAGTTCTCGAGCAGCGCCTGCCCGATGCCCTGCACCAATCCGCCGTGCACCTGCCCCTCGACGATCATCGGGTTGATGATCGTGCCGAAATCATCCACCGCGGTGAAGCGATCAACACGTACCTCGCCGGAGGCGGGATTCACCTCGACTTCGCAGATATAGGTGCCAGCCGGGTAGGTGAAATTGATCGGATCGTAGAAGGCAGTCTCGTTCAGCCCCGGCTCGAGGGTCTCGAGCGGATAGTTGTGCGGCACGTAGGCTGTGAGGGCCACCTGCGCAAAGGGCAGCTTTCGGTCTGTGCCGCGCACGGTGAACTCACCATCGGCAAAATCGATGTCCGTGTCGCTCGCCTCCATCAGGTGCGCGGCGATTTTCTTCGCTTTCGCCTCGATTTTGTCCAGCGCGCGCATGATGGCCGCGCCGCCCACCGAGATCGAGCGCGAGCCATACGTGCCCATGCCGAAGGGCACGCGGCCCGTATCGCCGTGCACGATGTCGACGTTCTCCACCGGGATCCCGAGCCGCGCCGCCACCACTTGGGCGAAGGTCGTCTCATGACCCTGGCCGTGGCTGTGCGAGCCGGTGAACACGGTGACGCTCCCCGTGGGATGCACCCGCACCTCGCCGCATTCGTACAGACCGGCGCGCGCACCGAGGGCACCCGCTACGTTACTGGGCGCGAGGCCGCAGGCTTCGATGTAGCTGGAATACCCGATACCCCGCAAAAGCCCTTTCGCCGCACTCGCCGCCTTGCGGGCTGCGAAGCCGGCCACATCCCCCAGAGAGGTGGCCTTGTCGAGGCAGGCCGCGTAATCACCGATGTCGTACTGCAGCGCCACCGGTGTCTGGTAGGGGAAATCAGTGATGAAATTGCGCCGGCGGATCTCGTCCTGACCGATGCCAAGCTCCCAGCCAGCACGGCTCACGATGCGCTCGAGAAGATAGGTCGCCTCCGGGCGACCGGCACCGCGGTAGGCATCCACGGGAGCAGTGTTGGTGAACCAGGCGTCCACCTCGACGTGGATGTGGGGCGTGCGGTACTGCCCGGCCAGCAGGGTGGCGTAGAGGATGGTGGGGACCGCGCTGGCGAAGGTCGAGAGGTAAGCACCGAGGTTCGCGTCAGTGTGTACGCGGAACGCGAGGAAATGCCCCTCGGCATCCATGGCGAGCTCGGCATGCGTCACATGGTCGCGCCCGTGAGCATCGCTGAGGAAGGCCTCGCTGCGATCGGCCACCCACTTCACGGTGCGGTTCAATTTCTTCGCGGCCCAGGTGACACAGACGTCCTCGGCGTAGAGGTAGATCTTGGAGCCGAAACCGCCCCCTACATCCGGGGCGATCACCCGCACCTTGTGCTCGGGCAGGCCCATCACGAAGGCGGTGAGCAGCAGGCGCTCCATGTGCGGGTTCTGGTTGGAGACATACAGCGTGTACTCATCACCCGCCCGGTTGTAGCAACCGATGGCCGCGCGCGGCTCCATGGCGTTGGGAATGAGCCGGTTGTTCACCAGATCGAGGCGCGTCACGTGCGCTGCGGTCGAAAAGGCGGCATCGACCGCAGCGCGATCACCCAAAGCCCAGCGGAAACAGTTGTTGTCCGGGGCCGCGGCATGCAGCGCCGGCCCGCCGCCGCGCACGGCGTCACGCACATCGACCACCGCGGGCAGGACCTCGTAATCGACATAGACGAGTTCGGCGGCGTTCCGTGCCTGCTCGGCCGTGGCCGCGACGACCATGGCCACGTGGTCGCCCACGTAGCGGGCAGTGTCGAGCGCCAACACCGGGTGCGCTGGCTCCCGCATCGGCGTGCCATCGGTGCTGGTGATCAGCCATCCGCAGGGCAATCCGCCGATCTTGTCCTGCGCCACATCGGCACCATCGAATACCGCGATCACGCCGGGGGATGCGAGCGCTGCGCTCTTGTCGATGGAGCGGATGCGCGCGTGGGCATGCTGCGAGCGAACGAAGACCGCGTGACTCACGTCGGTGAGCTGCAGATCGTCGGTGTACTGGCCCGCGCCGGTGAGGAAGCGCATGTCTTCCTTGCGCAGAACCGATTCGCCGATGTGCGGGAGCGTTGCGAAATCCCGGGATCCCATGGTTGTGTCCCTCGCCTCAGGCGTTCATGACGGCCGCAGCCTGCTGCACGGCCTTGACGATGTTCTGGTAACCGGTGCAGCGGCAGATGTTGCCCTCGAGAAGCTCGCGGACCTCGAGGTCGCTGGCACCGGGATGTTTGCGGCAGAGATCGATAGCGCTCAGCACCATGCCCGGCGTGCAGAAACCGCACTGCAGACCATGGCACTCCCGGAACGCGGCCTGCATGGGGTGGAGGGTGCCGTCGGCATCAGCCACACCTTCGATCGTGGTGACACTCCGGCCCGCGGCCTGCGCCAGCAACATGTTGCAGGACTTTACGGCATCGCCGTCGAGCAGCACGGTGCAGGCGCCGCATTGCGCGGTGTCGCAACCCACGTGAGTGCCCGTGAGCCGCAGGTGCTCGCGCAGGGCCTGCACAAGCAAGGTGTTCTCCGGGGCGTCGATCGTCACGGCGGTGCCGTTCACGGACAGTTCCAGATGCGCGGGTTCACCCTCGGCTTGAATCAGGGCCCGAATTGCTGTATCCCGCAGCCAACACACTTCCGGGCGGAGACTGGCGTGAACGTACTCACCTTCAAGGACCCCACCCTGCGCACGATCGGTCGCGCACTGCGCATGCAGGCCGAGGCGCAACCCGACGCAACCTTCCTGATGGACGGCGAAACGCGCTACACCTTCGCCGAGGTGAACGCCCGCGTGAACGACCTCGCGGGCGGGCTCGCGGCGCAGGGCCTGGTGGCCGGCGAGCGCGTGGCTTTCTACATGGGCAGCGCGCCCGAGGTGATCTTTCTCGCCATCGCGGCGAACAAGCTCGGCGCGCTCTGGGTGCCCGTCAATTCCGACTACAAGGGCGACTGGCTGCAAGACACCGTGAACCGCAGCCGCCCGCATATCGTGGTGACCGATGCGGCGCACGCGCCGCGGCTGGGCGCAGTGCTCTCGCAACTGCAAGCGAAGCGCATCGCCGTGCTGGGCGAGTCCGACGCCATTCCCGGCGCCCTGCCCTTCGCGGCGCTCTACAGGAGCGGCTCGCCCGAGCCCGACGACAGCAGCCACCGCGCGGGCGACACCTGCGCCGTGCTCTGGACCTCGGGCACTACGGGGCGCTCCAAAGGCGTGATGCAGAGCCACAACGTGTGGTTCAACGCCGTGGATTCGGGCAACGCGATGTTCGGCATCCAGCCCGATGACGTCGCCTACAACGTGCTGCCCATGTACAACTCCGCGGCCTGGGTGACGGCGATCTTCCGCGCGCTCATCGCGGGCATTCCGCTCGCCATCGACCCGGCGTTCTCGGTGAGCCATTTCTGGGAGCGCGTGGACTACTACAAGGCCACGCAGAGCTTCACGCTGGGCGCGATGCACATGCTGCTCTGGAACGCGCCGGCCCGCCCTGACGACGCGAGCCACACGCTGCGCAAGCTGATGGCCGTGCCCATGCCCGCCGCACTCGCAGCGCCTTTCAGCGAGCGCTTCGCCGTGGAACTGATGCCACAGGGCCTCGGCCAGAGCGAGGCCATGACGCTCCTGAACGCGCCCAAAGACGAACTCCCCATGCCGCCGAACAGCTGCGGCAAGCCGGCGCCCCGCGTGGATGTACGACTGGTGGATGACGACGGCAACGACGTCCCCGAAGGCGAGCCCGGCGAGGTGTGGGTGCGCCCACGCGAGCCGCACGTGATCTTCAACGGCTACTTCGATGACGAGGCAGCCACCGCCGGCGCCTACAGCGGCGAGTGGTACAAGACCGGCGATATGGCCAAGCGCGATGCGAACGGCTGGTACTACTTTTCGGACCGCAAAAAAGACGCAGTGCGTCTCAAGGGCCGCAACATCTCGACCTTCGAAGTCGAGCTCGCGGTGCGGCGTCACCCGGCGATCGCCGACTGCGCGGCCTTCGGCGTACCCAGCGATCTGATGGAAGCGGAAACCGAGCTCAAGCTCGATGTGATCCTGAAGCCCGGGCACGCGGTGGAGCCGCTGGAACTCGCGCGCTTCATCAACGACAACGCGCCGTATTTCTTCGTGCCGCGCTACATCGAGATCACCGACGCCCTGCCCTACACGCCCACCAACAAGGTGCAGAAGTACAAGCTGCGCGAGAAGGGCGTGGGCCCTGCAGCGTGGGACGCGAACAAGGTGGGGTTCAAGGCGGAGCGCTAGCGATGGGCATGCGATTCCGGTGCGCGTTGCTCACCTGCGCGCTCGGCGCAGGGCAAGCACTGGCAGCGCCGGCTGACCTGCTGATAACAAATGCGCGCGTCTGGACGGTGGACGCGCAGCAGCCCTGGGCCGAGGCCGTCGCCATCCGCGGTGATCGCATCGACTGGGTGGGAAAGCGCGCAGACACCGCGGCGCACACCGGCCCGGACACCAAGGTCGTGGATGCAGCAGGCCGGCTCTTGCTGCCCGGCTTCGTGGACTGCCATTTCCACGCGCTGCTGGGCTCGAACCCGGATGTACTCCGCATAGACGCCGATGACCTCCCCGGCATACGCGCTCAGATCGAGGCCTTCGCCAAGGCGCGCCCCGAGTTGCCCTGGATCGAGGCCGAGGGCTGGAACTACTCGGCCTTTCCCGGCGGAACGCTGCCCACAGCAGCAGACCTCGACGGGCTCGCTGGCGGACGGCCGATGTTTCTCACGGCCTACGATTACCACACGGTGTGGATGAACCGTGCGGGGCTCCAACGTTTCGGGATCAACCGCGAAACAGCAGGGGTGAGCTTCGCGGAGGACGTGCAGAAGGATGCCGCAGGAGACCCAACGGGCATCCTGATCGGCTTCGGCAGCGCGGGATTGTCAGCGCAGGCCGAGGGGGAGCTTCGCGCCCACCTGCCGTCCCACGCGCCTGAAGCCATCGCCCGCGCCGTGCGCGATAACGTGGCTGCCGCCGTGCGCAGTGGCATCACGACTGTCGTGGAGCCGCAATCCGATCCCGAGGATGTCGAGCTCTACCAGCGCCTGCGGGCCAACGGCGAGCTGCCGGCCCGCATGCAAGTCGCACTGTTCCACCGCCGCGGCGCCACCGATGCGGACCTCGCGCGCTTCGTGCAGATACGTGAGCGCTTTGCGGACGACCGGCTTCGCGTGAGCGCGATCAAGCTCTACATCGACGACGTGATCGAACCCCACACGGCCGCCATGCTGGCCCCCTATTCCGACCGGCCCCTGGAGTCGGGCAACTTGCTCTATCCGCCGGCGGAGTTCAGCGACGTACTGACGCGGATCGACAAGCTGGGCTTCCAGGTGTTCATCCATTCCATCGGCGATCGCGGCGTCCGCACCTCGCTCGATGCGCTGGCCGCAGTGCAGAGGAACAATGGCCTGCGGGACAGTCGCCACCAACTGGTCCATGTGGAAGCGATATCCCCCCAGGACATCCCGCGCTTCCGCGAACTGGGCGTGACGGCCTGCATGCAGCCGCGACATTCGGCACCCGATATCACGGGGCAGTGGGCCCGCGCCGTGGGCCCCGAGCGTTCGCAATACGCCTGGGCGCTTCGCAGCCTGCGTGATGCCGGCGCACCTCTCGCCTTCGCCAGCGACTGGAACGTGGCCGAGATGGAGCCCGTGATCGGGATCTACACGGCGATGACGAGGAAGGGCCTGGACGGCGAACCCGCCGCGGGCTGGATCCCGGCGCAGGCGATCGATCTGGAGACGGCCATCCGCGGTTACACCTTGGGCAGCGCGGAGGCGAATTTCCTCGAGAAAGACCGCGGCTCGGTCACCGCCGGCAAGTACGCAGACCTCGTGCTGCTGTCCGAGGACCTGTTCCGGATTCCCCCCGCCCGCATCAAGGATGTGCGTGCCGTGATGACGATCGTGGGCGGGGCGGTGGTACACGCCGAGTAAGCCGAGGCGCGACGCCGCATTGCATCTTGGCGCGTGACGCCCGCCCGAAGTGGGCGCGCTCAGCGCGCCGCCTGCTGCTGCGATTCCCAGCCCTTGCGAGCCTCGTCGATCAGGTAGGCCTAGCACGTCGACCGATGATCAACTCCCGATTCTGGCCGCGGCCAGGACGGCCGATCAGCGGGTTGTGCACCAACACAGCGATTGCCTGGACGATCTCAACTATCCGGGCGGCGCCCGATGTCGCGTCGTGCGAGGCAAGGTGATCACAGATGCGCTCGAAGTCCCCAGCGACGTCGGGTGCCAGCTCGATGCGCGTCACGTCTGGAGCGACATCTTTCTGGCTGATGGGCGCTTGGGATTTTGTCCGTCTGCCCGGTCCTCGAGATAACGTCGCATCTCTTCCCAGGGAATCGTCTTGCCAGAATCGATGATGCCGGCATAGCGCCGCTCGGCCTCATCGTGGAAGTCGGCACGCCGCTCTTCAAGATCCGCTTTCTCGGCGATCGCCTCGAGGATGAAACTGTGCGCGGTGGTCCCGGCACGTTCCGCTGCACGAGCAACTCGCGCTTTGAGCGCGTCGGGCAAGCGGATCGTGGTGGTGGACATAGGAAAAACCCGGCACTGGCGAATGTGTAGCACAACCGTTCCACAGCGAGACTCGAGCAGCAAGTCCCAAGCAGGCGGCGCACTCTGAGGGAGCCGAGGTCTGACGCCCAGGGCAACGCAGCTGTGAACTCAGTGCCCGCCGGCGTCCCCGGAAAACTCCCCCGCCGCATCCAGCAACCACTGCCAGAGCCAGGCACCGGCAGAGCGGTCTACCCAGAGGTGAAAACCGGGTACCGAGGGCGGACGAGCCAGCATCACGGCCAGCTGCGCGAGCCGGGTGTTGCACACGCGCCCCTCCCGGAACACCGCCGGATGAAGATCGATGCCGGTGCCGCGCGCGAGCACCTCGGCGGCACGCGCGCCTTCGATAGAAATGCCAGTGCGGGCATCACCGATAGAGGTCGCGAACACGCCCGCAGCCGCAAGGGCCGCCAACAGGGCGGGCTCCGCAGACGGCGCGAGGAACACCAGCCACTCACTCTGCGCCACCCAGGCCACGCTGAGCCCATCGCCCTGCACCAGCGTGCCTGGGCCGGGCAGCGCGACACCAATAGCGGTACCAGCAGCCGCGCAACCATCGTCATCGAGGGCCTGCACGCGCACGATGGCGACGTAGGGCAATTCGCGCAGCGCGATGCCCTCCGCGCTCCAGCAGGCAAGGCCATCCGCAGCGGCAAAACGCGCCAGTGCAGAGCGTACGCGGGGCTCAGCCATGGAGGCGCTCTCCTTCGGGGTCCAGGAACACGGGGCCGCGCAGGCGGGCCTGCATCTCTTTGCCGTTGCCCACCACGGTGACAACCTCGCCCGCTCGGTCGGGGCCGTCACGCACGATGCCCAGCCCGATCCAGCAGCCCAGCGTCGGGCTGAAGCAGGACGAGGTCACATAACCGCCGGAGCGCCGACGCCCGTCGGCGAGTGTGTCCAGCACGTGTGCGCCAATGGGCAAGGCTTTCGCAGGATCCAGCGGCTCGATGCCGCAGAAGCGGAAACGCCCTTGGCGCAGCGCCTCGGGCTGGCCTAACGAGCGGCGACCGATGAAATCAGAGGCCTTCTTCGCGATGACCGGACCCCAGCCCAGATCGAGCGGGTTGGTGGTGCCGTCGGTGTCGGCACCCACGTGCAGATAGCCTTTCTCGACGCGGAGCATCAGCAGCGCCTCGAGCCCGAAGACCGCCACGCCGCGGGGTTCTGCCGCAGCGTGGAGCGCATCCCACAGCGCCAGCCCGCGGTTGGCCGGCACACTGATCTCGTAGCTCGCCTCGCCCGTGAAACTCGCGCGGAGCACACGCACCGGTACGCCGCCGAAGCTGCCAGTGCGGAACTGCATGTGCGGGAAAGCCTCGCGCGAGAAGTCGATGCCCTCGATCAGCGGCGAGAGCACATCGCGTGCGCCGCGCCCCGAGAGCGTGACCGTGGCCCACTGCGTGGTGACGTTGGTGCAGCGCACGCGCAGCGTCGTCCATTCGCACTGCAGCCACTCTTCGAGCATCAGGAAGATGCGGCTCGCCCCGCCACTGGTGGTGTGCACGAGGAAGTGGTCTTCCGACACGCGCACCAGCACGCCGTCGTCGATCACGATGCCCAGTTCGTTCAGCATCAGCCCGTAGCGCGCACGGCCCGGCGCGAGGTTGCGTACCGAGTTGATGTACACGCGTTCGAGGAACTCCGCTGCATCCGGGCCACGCACCTCGATCTTGCCGAGCGGCGAGGCATCGAAGAGCGCGAGGCCATTGCGCACGGCGCGCATCTCGCGGCGCACCGCCTGGTGTTCGTCTTCGCCGGGCTGCAGATAACAGGCGGGGCGCTGCCAGCCGCCGTAGTCGTCCATCTCCGCTCCGAGTTCCAGGTGACGCTCGTACATCGGGGTTTCGAGGCGCGGCGCATAGCGCTCGCCGATCCCGCTGCCTGCAATGACGCCCATCGTGACCGGGTGATAGGGGGGACGGAAGCGCGTGGTGCCCACCTCGGGAATGGCGCGGCCGGTGCGATCGGCCAGCACTGCGAGCGCGTTGATGTTGCTCGTCTTGCCTTGATCCACGCTCATGCCGTTGGTGGTGTAGCGCTTCACGTGCTCCACCGAAACGAAATTCTCGCGCGCCGCGAGCGCGATATCCGCCACCGTCACGTCGTACTGGAAATCGAGCCACTGGTATTCCGGGGGCACGCCCGGCGTGAACCAGAAGGGCTCGAGCGGCTTGGTGGCAGGCACTGTGACAGCGGGTTCTGCCAGCGCGGGTGCAGCCTCTGCGCCTAGCGCGAGCAACGCTGCGCGCGCTGCCTCGGCGCC